>JBHIBM010000016.1:0-16114 GCA_046759085.1 Candidatus Zixiibacteriota bacterium | reverse complement strand
GAGTGCAGATAATCGACGTCCAGCAGAGATTCTCCAAGGCGATAATAAAGCAGGGCGCCGGCTTCAAAGCGGGAGATCTGGTCAAGGAATACTAGGTTTTATTATCCAGTCTGTGGAAACCCCGGGAGGTTGCTTTTACCCGGGGTTTCTTTTATACCCAAAGCCCCTTGTAAGATAGGGAACAGGAGACAGGAGATAGGAGATAGGAGATAGGGAACGGGGAATTATCCTTAAACTATGAACCGTGAAGGGTGAACTGTTAACCAACAGGGTAGCCCCCGGCCTCTGCCGGGCAATCAGATAATTCTGTTGCCCTCTGGGTGCTGAATTGATATTTTAGGAAAAGTCTGATTTGAGACCTGACGATTATTGAGCATAAAAGACAACTTCTGAAAGGCAGGTAAGGTATGAAGAGAATAATCGTCTTTTTCAGTTCTTTTCTCCTTGTAGCAGCTTTCTTGGAGGGATCCGCCTCCGGTGGGCAGAGTCTCTCCGGGGGGGATGATCCTGCCAAGCTCTCCTTTTTCCTCGGGGAAGTGAAGAGCAAAGTGAATGAGAACTCCGAGTGGCAGCCGGCGGTGCTGAATCAGGGGCTATCTCAACAGAGCTCTCTTAAGACCGGAGAGGAGTCCAGGGCAGAGGTTAGCTTCCACGATGGCAGCGTTGCTCGCGTGGATCAGAATTCGCAGTTGAGTTTCACGGAGCTTGTGAGCGATGCCGAGGGTCAGAAGGTGGAGGGTCGCCTCTCGGTTGGTAAGTTATGGGCGAACGTTAAGAAACTGGGGGGGAAGAACTCCTCCTTCAAAACCCAGACCACCACCGCGGTGGCGGCCGTCCGGGGGACCGTCTTTCGCCTCAATCTCCTGCCCGATTCCACAACCGAGTTGTACGTCTACGAGGGGGAGGTGACGGTGAGACCTTTCTGGGCGAAGGCCAAACCCTCCTGGCCACCAAAGGAGGTGGAGCCACCCAAGGAGGTCGGCCTCAAGGAGTGGACCGAAATCGTGCGGGCACAGATGAGGCTCATTGTCAAGCCGGACAGGGCCCGCACCAGATTGGTGGAGGGTTTCAATCCGGAAGAGGATTTAAAGGACGAATGGGTGATGTGGAACAAGAAGAGGGATACTTTGCGTTGACATCACGATCTCAATACGGACTGTTGCAGCGTCAGCGATAACAACTTGGCTCCATAGAT
Source organism: Candidatus Zixiibacteriota bacterium (assembly GCA_046759085.1). Classification (GTDB taxonomy): domain Bacteria; phylum Zixibacteria; class MSB-5A5; order DG-27; family DG-27; genus DG-27. Next base: position 14,919 of record JBHIBM010000016.1, on the reverse strand, counting down.
GGTCAAAGGGTGAACGAATATGGATGCTTTCCGCAAGACCCCAGAAGTAGATTTCAACTCTTATTTGGTTTTGCTGCTAGCGTTCTGTTTCCTTCTGTCCTGTGCCGCCCCCAAAACCTCTCTGCGGGTGATCCGCCCCGCGGAGGTGGATATGTCCGACTATCGCAAAATTGCGGTCGCCGACTTTCAGGGACCGGGGCGTTCCGGCTCCCTGGCGGCCTCGATTCTCACCTCCGAGATCTTCAAGAGCGGCTATTTCGACCTCCTCGAACGGCAACACATGAAAAAGATCTTAGAGGAACAGGCATTCTCCCTGACCGGCGCCGTCGATGTCGCCACCGCCGCCGAGATCGGCGAGATGTTGGGAGTGGAGGCCTTGATCTTTGGGGAGGTCACCAGTTACAGCGTGGAGGATTTGGAGGGCACCGAGGAGGTTAAAAAGAGGGTTTGGACCGGGGAGTACGAGAAGGACAAGGACGGGAATATCATCTACGAAAAGGGACTTTTCGGCATAAAGCACAAGAAGAAGAAATACAAGGAGGAATTCGTCGACGAGCCCTATGTTGTCCGCTCGGCCTCGGTGGCGGTGAATTTCCGGGTGGTCGCGGTCGAGACCGCGGAGCTTTTGGCAGTCAAGTCCAACTCCTCAAGCTATAATAAGAAGGCAACCGGCACCGACCAGATCGGAAGACTGCCCGCCAGGGAGAGCATCTTGGAGAACCTCACCAGCAAGGTGGTCGATACCTTCGTCCGTCAGATTGCCCCCTATTATGCCACCGTCACCAAGAAGTTCGAGAAGGGGAGTGGGGCTTCCAAACAGGCGGTCAAGATGGCGCAAAACGGCCTGTGGGATAAGGCCCTGGAGATCTTCCAAAGAGAGGCTCAGATTCGTCCTAAACCTGAGAATTATTACAACCTTGGAGTATGTTATGAGGCTTTAGGGAGGTATGATATGGCAGAAAAGCAGTATGAAACCGCCCTGAGCCTCAAAGCCAAGGACCTGTATATAAAAGCAGTTGCCGACATCAGAAAACTGAAAGAGGAAAGAGAAATCTTGCGGGAAAGGGAGGAGTAAGAGCCTCACGGAGCTCGTTTGTTACTCCTTCCTGGGTCACGACGTTGGAGACTCTGTCTCTTTAGATGAGACCTTCATCTTCTCAGGAAACAATGTCAAAGCAGGATCAGGTCGTTGCCAGAGGGAAGAGAACCACAACCAGGATCTTCACCCGGGATGATGTCGATAAGATGCAAGCCTGGAAGGAACACACCGACCCCCTCTATGCGGTATATAACGTCAAGCCCCTGACGCCCGGGGAGCGGGATGAGTGGTATCAGCAAAGAACCACCAGGCCTAACTACCGCATGTTCGCCATCGATAATGAAAAGGGTGATATGATCGGGCGCATTGTCCTCTGGAAAATCAACCCTCGAACGAAAAGCACCTTTCTGGGAATAGAGATCGCCGCCGGATATATCAATCAAGGCTACGGCTCCGATGCACTTATTGCTTTCCAGGATTTCTATTTCTCAAACATGCAATTCGAGACTTTGAAGCTTCACGTCTCGGCGGTGAACAATCGCGCCAAAGCTTGCTACCTCGGGTGTTGCTTCAAGCATACCAACCTCTTCTGGACGCCGAGCGCCAAGCAAAGTGAACTGGACATCTTCGGGGATGATCGTTACGCTCATATCCGTCACTTCTTCAGAAAAGCTGGTGACCACCTGGAGGTTTTATTCCACGAGATGACCATGACTAAGGAGGATTGGGAGGCGCGCCGGGAGCTTTCGACTTCTGAGGCGAAAGAATAACGTCTATTCTCACCCCTTTCTCAACCAGCCGTCATTTGACATCCGGTTTCTATTTTGTCGATGATGAGGATTTCGTCCGTTAAAGTCCGAAGCCTCGCCGAGAGACATAATGTTCAAATCGGGGAGCAGCTCCTCTCCATAAATGGGCACCGGATCTCTGATCCCATCGATTATCATTTTTATCAAGCTGACGAATTCCTGCAACTACAATTGCGAAACAAGGAGGGGAGGCTCTATTCGCTGGAAATCACGAAAGACCCCAATGAAGATTTGGGTCTCGTTTTAGAGGAGCCGAAATACCGAAGCTGCCCTAATAAATGTATCTTCTGTTTCATCCACCAGCTTCCGGGGGGCTTAAGGAAGTCTTTGTATTTCAAAGACGAGGATTATCGCCTGTCGTTTCTCTACGGGAATTATATCACTTTGACAAATCTCACCCCGAAGGATATAAAGAGGATCAGGGAACAGAACCTCTCCCCGTTTTACATCTCGGTTCACACCACCGACGAGGTCTTGAGGAAACGGATGCTGGGCAACCCCAAAGCTCCAGATTTGCTTCCGTTGATGAAGAGGTTGATGGAGGCGGGAATGGAACTCCACACCCAGGTGGTGGTCTGTCCAGGAGTAAACGACGGCGAGGCATTAGAGAAGACCATAAAGGATTTGTCTAAGTTTTTCCCGCAGGTGAAGTCAGTAGCAATCGTCCCGGTGGGGTTGACCAGATACAGGCAAGGTCTCGCGAAAATCGAGTCGGTGGATAAGGAGAAAGCAATTGAGATCCTCTCGATGATCGAGAAGTGGCGAACGTGGGGTCGGAAGAATCTCGGTGGCAACTTCGTTTACGCCTCCGATGAGCTCTATCTCCTCTGTGACCTTGACATCCCCAAATCCGACTATTATGATGATTTCTGGCAGATCGAAAACGGAGTGGGACTGGTCAGACGCTTCGTGGACGATTTCGAGAAGAATTCTCAAGCGCTTCCCGAAACACTCTCCAGACCGGTGGAGGTGAATTTCGTCACCGGAAAACTGGCCTCCAGGATCTTTGAAGAGACCGTGATCAGAAGACTTAAGAGGATAAAGAATCTGAAAGCCTCATTGACAGTTATCGAAAACGACTTTTTCGGAGAGACCGTGACGGTCTCCGGGCTTCTGACCGGAAAGGATATTCTGTGTACCATACACGAGAACACCGAACTGGAGACTATCACCTTTCTACCTCCAAACTGTGTTAACCACGAAGGGCTGTTCTTAGACGATCTGAAGGTTGAAGACCTCACCGAGAAGTCAAAACGCAGAGTGATCCTGGGCCGTTATGACTTAGCCTCGCAGCTTGCGGCCTTCCTCAAAAAGGGGATGTAATGTCAACACCGATCGTCGCCATAGTCGGTCGCCCCAACGTGGGCAAATCCACCCTCTTCAATCGCCTGATAAAGAGAAGAGTTGCCATCACCGACGAGACCCCGGGAGTAACCAGGGATGGCAACTATGCTCCGTGCTCCTGGAACAGCAGGGATTTCCTTCTGGTCGACACCGGCGGTCTGGTTCCGAATCCGAAGGAGCTTTTAGAATCGCAGGTGAAATCCCAGGTGGAGGTTGCCATCGAGGAGTCAGAGCTCATAATCTTCCTTCTGGATACTCAAACCGGGATCGTGGGCGTAGATTCGGACATCGCCGATCTTTTGCGCTCAAGAAAAAAAGAGGTGTTGGTGGTCGCCAACAAGGTGGATGACTCCAGATCCGAAACCGACGCTGCTCTATTCCACAAGCTGGGATTGGGCGAGGTCATCTCCGTCTCGGCCTTAAGCGGCCGCAACATCGGCGAGCTTTTAGATTTGATTGCGGACTCGCTTCCCCCGGTTCCTGAGAAAATCGAAGAGGAGGAGATACCTCGAATCGCGATTCTGGGTCGGCCCAACGTCGGCAAGTCCTCCCTGATCAACAAGCTCCTGGGTCAGGAGAAGATGATTGTCGCCGCCACCCCGGGAACCACCAGGGATGCGATCGATACCGAGATAAACTACGGCGGGCGCAGCTTGATTCTCACCGACACTGCCGGGTTACGGAAACGGGCCCGGGTGAAGGAGGACCTGGAGTTCTACACCAACCTCAGGGCTATAAGAAGCATCGAGCGTTCGGAGGTGGCTTTGCTCCTTTTAGACGGATACGAGGGATTGACCAATCAGGATTTGAAGATCGCGGAGGAGGTCACCTCCCGCTGGCGGGGATTGGTGTTGGTGGTCAACAAATGGGACTTAGTCGAGAAGGATTCAAACACCGCTCATCTTTACGCCGAGCAGATAAAAAAGAAGGCGGCGCTTTTGGCTTACGTCCCGGTGGTCTTCACCTCCGCCCTCACCGGACAGAGGCTGAGTAACGCCTTAGACACCGCCTTAGAAGTATATGACCAGAGGCAGATGAAGGTGAGCACTCACAGATTGAACGAGGTTCTAAGGGGTGAGATCGATAGAAGACCGCCGCCGGCGGTGAGCGGAAAGTTCATAAAATTCTCATACATCGCTCAGGTCGGAGTCGCTCCCCCCACTATTGTCTTTTTCTGCAACCGTCCCGAAGATCTCCAGAAGAGCTATCTGAGATTTCTGGAGAACAGAATTCGCGAGCATTTCGGTTTCGTGGGATGTCCTATAAGAATGAAGTTCAAGAGGAAACATAACTGACTTTCCCTCAAAGAAGGGTAGCCACCTGGCCTCCGCCAGGGGGTGAAGAAGGGTAGCAAAATGGAGACAATTTTTAGAGGCAAAGCCTTCAAGTGCGGCGACGACATCGACACCGACCAGATCTATCACGGTCAATATCTTCCCCTGACCGACCCCAAGGAGATGGCCAAGCACGCCATGGAGTTCGTTCCCGGACTGGAGAATTTCATCAACGAGGTCAAGCCCGGAGATATGGTCGTCGCCGGCAGGAATTTTGGCTGTGGCTCCTCCCGGGAGCATGCGGTGATCTGCCTTAGGGAGAACGGGGTCTGTTGTGTCATCGCCGAATCGTTCGCCAGGATTTTCTATCGCAACGCCGTCAATTTGGGCCTTGCACTTCTGGAGTGTCCGGGAATCTCTCAGTTCGCCGAGACCGGGGACAGTCTGGAGGTGAACGCCTCCTCCGGCAAGATCAGAAGCCTTTCCTCCGGAAAGGAGATAGACGGACATCCGATCTGTGGTCTGGAAAGGGAGATCGCCGAAGCCGGAGGGCTTCTGCAGTTTATCAAGAAGTAGACTGAATAATCCTGATGACGGTCCATTCCGGCGACATCGTCGATTTAGAGATAACAGATATGGCTCACGGGGGGAAGGCCCTTGCCAAACTTGACCGCTTCGTGGTCTTTGTAGACCGGGGGGTGCCCGGAGATAAAATCAGGGCCAAGATCACCAGAAGAAAAAAATCGTTCGCGGAGGCGAGGGCATTAGAGATAATACAACCCTCTTCGATAAGAGTCCAACCGAGATGCAGTCATTTCGGAGAGTGCGGGGGATGTCGCTGGCAGGATATCCCTTACCCGGTGCAGTTGAAATTCAAGGCACAACACGTGAAGGACAACCTGACACATCTGGGAGGCTTTGTCGAACCTCCAGTTGCCGAGGTAATCGGATCCTATGATGTTTATTTCTATCGGAATAAAATGGAGTTCTCCGTTCACCCTGACGAGTCCTCTGAGCTTCTTCTGGGTTTGCATAGATCGGGAAGCTACAATGAGATTTTCGATTTGAAGCAATGCTTTCTCCAATCGGAGTTGTCCAACCGGATCGTGGAATCTACCCGCGGAAAAGCCAGGGAGTTGAAACTCCCTGCTTATCACTCCTCCGAACACACCGGCTTCTTGCGCTTTCTTATGATTCGTGAGGGGAAAAACACCGGCGAGGTGATGGTGAATTTTGTTACCTCCGCCGAGAGCCACGATAGGTTAGACGATTTCTACGACTCTCTGAAAAGAGAGTTTCCGCAGATAACCAGCTTGATGCAGAACGTCAATCCCACCAGGGCGAATATCGCCACCGGACTTTTCGAGAGACATATCTCGGGCCAGAAATCCATCACCGAGAGGATAGAACCTTACACTTTCGAGATATCCGCAAACTCATTCTTTCAGACCAACACCAGGCAAGCGGCGAAACTCTTCTCGACCGTAATTGAGTTCTGTGACTTCAAGGGGGGTGAAAAGGTTTTGGACCTGTACTCGGGCACCGGCAGCCTCAGTATCTTCGTCTCCCAATATGCTGACTCTGTAACCGGCATCGAAATCTCAGACAGCGCCATAGATGATGCCAACCAGAATTGTGAGTCAAACGGGATAGAGAACTGCAGCTTCATTCGGGGTGACGCCATCAAGGTTTTCGGGAAGCTTTCAACCTCCGGAGATAAGTTTGACCTGGTCATCGCCGACCCCCCCAGGGCTGGCCTGCATCCTAAAATTGTCAAATACCTTCTGCAGGAGTTACCACCAAAGATAGTCTACGTTTCCTGCAATCCCGGCACCCTGTCCAGAGACTTGAAGCTTCTATGTCAGGAGAGATATGAGCTGAAGGAGGTTCAGCCGATCGATATGTTCCCGCACACTGCTCACATCGAGACCGTCGCCAAGTTGAGGCGGAAGTGATATTTCACTCGTTTGGCAACTCGGGAATCCGATTGGGAGTATAATAATCTTGACGAGGGTGATTTGAGAGGTTATAATATCTCCAAATCCTGGGGATTATCCCGGTAAGATGTCAGCCCGGAGAAGCGAAGAAAGATAATCCCCGATTGATTCACTTGTAAGGATTCGCAAAACCTCAGCTGTTGAAAAAGCCTATGTTTACCGACAAGAAAGTTCTAGTCAAAGGGACCGGGGAGGTAGCCAGCGCCTGTGCCAGAAGGCTTCATCTGGTGGGCTTTCAGGTGCTGTTGACCGAGCGGGAACTCCCCCCAACAATCACTTCCCCAGCCTCGTTCGCCAAGGCCCTGACTGAAGAGCGTGCCGAGGTTTTCGGCACCACCGCCATCAAGATAGACACTCCAGTTGAGGCCGAGGCGGTCTGGAGGAGAGACGACATCCCGGTACTGCTTGACCCCGAAGCCAAGGCCACAGAGGAGCTCTCTCCGGGAATCGTAGTTGACGCTCGAATGGCGAGCTCCAACATGGGAACCAGAATTGATGAGGCTCCCATCGTTGTTGGAGTGGGGCCGGGATTTCAGGTCGGGGTCGACTGCGGCGCGGTAGTGGGTGCAATCGCCGGACAGAACTTAGGGATGGTCAGCTATTCGTCGGCGGAGGAGTCTTTTGCTCCGCAAGCTACAACTGAGATCGCTCCCGGCGGAGGAGTCACTCTGGCCTCTCCCTCGGAGGGAGTTCTGAAGGCCTTCAAGGGGACCGGCCAGAAGGTCCGAAAGGGGGAGATAATAGCGGAGGTCAACGGTAAGGCGATCCGTTCTCCGGTTGCCGGCACCTTGGAGAGCTTGTTGTCGGCTGGAAGTGAAATCACCGCCGGGCAGAAATTGGGGGAGATCCTTTCTTCTGAAAAACCTCCTCCCCCCCGACCCTCTGCAGATCTCTCAGTTACGGCAGCTGCCATCTCTGGTGGGGTCTTAGAGGCGATCCTCTATCTTTTGAGGCAACAAGGGTAGCGGAAACCTTTGGGTTTCCATTCCCTGAACCTACCAACCAAAAGGCACCAAACTGTAGAGCGGTGAATTCATCACCGCCATTTCTCCCATAGATGAATCGACCAGGGGGGGGTAAATTCCGACCCCTGCAGAACGAGATTGTAACGGAAACCTTCAGGTTTCCACTGCCTATCCGATCTCTCCCCCTTCTGCATACATCCTAAGGGCCATCTTAGCGGCCTTGACCGCCTGCCCCAGCCTGCAATTGTTGAAATAGAGACGCGCTTCCTTCGCTTTCTTTGCCATCTCCATTAAGAGCTCTTTCCACTCCCCTAATTCCTCCTCTGAATAATCATAGTCATAACGCAGGCTTCCCTCCCCAGACCACCAGGTCTTCTTATTCCGCCCGTGAAAGCGGGCATAAGCAATCGGTCCGACCACCTTATTCTGAGGCGGCAGCAGGCCTGGCAGTTGAGGCTCATCGACGTTGACGTAGCCCAAGCCCTCCTTCTCCAGAAGCTGGAAGACCTCCTCATTCAACCAGCTTCTGTGTCTGAACTCCACGAATAGAGGCACCGCCGGGAAGTGTTTGGGTGTCTCTCGCAAGTATTCCATGTTGGCCTTCGTCTTCTTGAAAGACCAGGGGAACTGCAGAAGAAAGCCAGCCAGCTTTCCGGCTTCTTCCAGAGGCCTGACGGCTTCGCTGAGCTTTTTTGCCGGCTCTTCGTGGTCTTTTCTGGAGTGAGTGAGAGATTTATGCGCTTTCACGACGAAGTCGAATTTGTCGTCCACCTTCTTGAGCATATTGTGAAAAACCGCAGGGTGGGGAATACCGTAATAGGTGGAATTGATCTCGACGGTGTCGAAGTGCTGTTGATAATAGTCGAGCATCTTGCCCTTTTCAATCCCGGGGGGATAGAAGGGGCCCACCCAGTCAGCAAAGCTATATCCCGAAGTTCCGATTCTGATTTTCATAGTCGTGGAACCATATCGGTTCGCTCCGAAAAGGTGATACTATTTCCTATTTTCTTCAAAGAAAGTTTGTCGGGCAAGAATGCCCGACCCATCAACTATTAGATGTCAATACCTCACTGCCACCAGGCAGAGCCCTTTTGCGGGTGCGGTTGGGCCGGCCTTGGTGCGGTCTTCAAGCTCCAGTATCTCTCTGAATTGTTCTTTGGGCAGAAAGCCTCGCCCGACCTCGACCATCGTCCCCACCAGGCTCCTGACCATGGTGTGCAAGAAGCGGTCGGCCTCGATATGAAATAGAAGTTCCCTTCCCACTTTTTTCCAGTCGGCGACCAGGACTTCACAACTGCAGTCATCCTTCTGGGATTTGGCCACGCAGAAGGAGGTGAAGTCGTGCTCCCCTCTGATCACCTCGGCACACCATTTCAATTCCTCCAGCCCTAGATCGTAGGGGAGCTCCCAGACATGGCGGTGGTTCAAGGCGCTCCTGCCGAGATGTATGCGGTAGGAGTAAATCCTGCTTATGGCACTGTAGCGGGCGTGGAAGTCCTCCGGGACCTCACTCAGTTCACGAATGACGACATCGTTTGGCAACATGGAGTTCAGAGAATGAAGCAGCTTGGCCGGGTCGATCTCCCCTCCGACCTTGAAGTTCGCAATCTGCCCGAAGGCGTGAACTCCACTGTCGGTTCGCCCGGAACCGACGAGCTCAATCTTTTTGCCGAGGATGGTGGTCAATACCTTCTCAATCTCCCCCTGGACGGTCCTTTCGTTCGGTTGGGTCTGCCATCCGGCGAAGTCGGTGCCGTCATATTCGATGGTGAGCTTGAGGTTTCTGGCCATCAACTCAAGATCAGAAAAGAGGTGAATAGAAAGAAAAACGAGACTCCAGCAAAAACCAGCCAATCCTGCCGGCCCAAGGATAACTCTCTTAAGTGACTCCTTTCGGCCCCCACCCGGAAACCTCTCACCTCCATCGCCACCGCCAGCTCATCCGCCCTTCTGAAGGTATTGAGGAAAAGGGGCAGAAGCAGGGCGGAGAGGTGTCTTGCCCTTTTGAGGAGATTCCCACTGTAGGTTATGCCTCGAGCCTGTTGAGCCCGCTTCAAGGTGATTAGCTCCTCGAAAAGGATGGGGATAAACCTCAACGCAATGGTGAAGATCAAGGTCAGCTCCGAAATCGGAATCTTGAGTTTCTTCAGGAAGGAGAAGGTTTTCTCGAAGGCCTCCGCAAAATCGAGTGGGGTGGTGGTAGCGGCCAAAATAACGGCAGAATTCAGAAACACAGAAAGCCGCAGGCAGTAGAACAACCCCTTTAGAACACCCTCTCCACTGGGTTTCAGAAACCAGAGTTGAAAGAGGGGCTCACCGGAGGTGAAAAACAGATGTACCAGAAAGGTGAATGCAAAAAACCAGCTGAATCCCTTCATGTTTCTCCACAGGAATTGAGCTGGGAGTCTCGCCAAGAGGTAAGTGAAAAGGAGCACCAAGTTCAGAATCAAGAAGAGAAGCGGGTTGAAGAAAACCGCCGCCAGAAGAATCAGGCACAAAGCTGCAAACAGCTTGGTCCGGGAATCTAAGCGGTGGAGAGGGGAAGACAGAGGTAGATATTGCCCAATGGTTATGTTCTCTATCAATGACATTATTTGCAGCCAACTTTCTTTCGTAGAATATAGACGGGCGACATAAGTATGTCAATTGCGAGAATCGGAAACGGGGAACAGGATAGAGGGAATAGGAAATAGGGAATAGGAGATAGGAGGTTCAGAGGGCGCTGGAAATGGCTGGTCGCTTCAGGCAGATACGTCCGTCAGCCACTATTGACCACTAACCGCTGTCCACTCACCAATCGCTTGTCGTTGACAAGGACTTGTCATTTCGCTATAATTTTGGTCAACTCGGTGCTTCGAACCCTATTTGAAGGAGAACGGGGACGTTGCTGAAGAAGAAGAGACTCTGGGGAAGTGTGCTGGCAATTGCCATCCTGATATTCTGCTTCTACGATTACGATTTCAAAACCGTGGGACGATTGGCTAAGGAGGCCAACTACTGGTTCTTACTCCCGATGGCCTCCCTGGAGATATTGCTGGTATTCGTAAGAAGCCAGAGGTGGCGATACATAATCGATCCCATCAAGAGGACCGACATCTTCCCGATGTTCTCGCTATACTCCATCGGGGCTTTCATAAACCTCTCGCTGCCGGCTTTAACCGGTCAGATGGCACGCACCTACCTTTTGAGTAAAAAGGAGAGAATCAGCAAAACCTCCGCCGCTACCAGCATCATCTTGGAGGTGCTCTTTGACGGGTTCAGTCTGGTGGGATTGATGCTTTTAGTCTCGATGGTGTTTGTTTTCCCGGGCTGGTTAACCAAGTGGGAGGTGGGGCTTGGGGTTGGGGTGATTGCGGGGTTCGTATTGCTGTATTTCGTCAGCCACCGATATGAAAGTCTGGCTTCGCTGGCCAAGAAAAATCTCTCCTTCTTGTCTCCGCGTTTCTACGAAAAGCTCAAAGATGCCTGGTACTCGTTTGTGGCCGGGCTGACGATGCTCCGAAGCACCAAACATCTGGCGGTGGTCATACTCTTTTCCCTGCTCTCGTGGTTCGCCAGGGGGGTGGTCGTTTTCTTCCTCATAAAGGCTCTTAATTTCTCCATGCCGGTGTGGGGTGCTCTGGTGGTGATGGTCATAAACTCCCTAATGATAATGATCGTGATTACTCCCGGCAATCTGGGGACCTTCAACCTCGCCTGTCTTTTCGGTTTATCCCTATTCGGGATAGGTAAGACCGAAGCCATGAGCTTTTCGATCCTTCTCTATGCGGTCACCTTCCTGCCCATCATAGTCTTAGGGTTGGCGTTCGTCCTCAGAGAGGGGTTATCCTTCAAGGAGCTGGGGGTGGAGTCGGAGGCCTCCCTTTCCAGGTCAACTTAGACCATGCCGGTCCCCAAACTCAGAATCGAAAATCTCTCCAAAACCAAAGTCGTCAGAGAGGGCAACAAACTGCGGAAGATTTCAGTCCTCAGAGATATCTCTCTGGAGATCAAATCCGGAGAGTTCATAATCATTCTGGGACCTTCAGGCGCCGGGAAATCGACGCTGTTGCGCTTGATCAATCGTTTGGAGGAGCCAAGCTCGGGAAGCATATATCTGGATGGCACCAATATCAGCAAGCTTCGCACTGATAGAGTGCGACAGAGGATCGGTCTGGTCTTCCAGGTGCCCGTAATTCTAACCGGTTCGGTTCGTGAAGAGCTCTACTTGCCCCTGGAACTCCACGATATCAAAGTTGAAAGCGACAATCGCCCCGAAGAGCTGCTCCGAATGGTTAGTCTGGATACCGGCTTGGCAGACAGGGATCCGACTCAATTCTCGTTGGGACAGAAACAGCGGTTGGCTCTGGCCCGCTCGTTGGCTTTGAAGCCGGAGGTTCTGCTTTTAGACGAGCCCACCTCCGCCTTAGACCCGGCCTCAAGTCTGGCAATTGAAAACTTAATCTTAAAGCTCAACCGAAAGATGGGTTTAACCATTCTCTTCGTGACTCACAGCGTGGAGCAGGCTAAAAGATTAGGAAAAGATTGCGCCATCATCATAGATGGGGGGATTATCGAAACTGGAAAGCCGGAGGAGATCTTCGAGCGGACCACCAATCGGGCAATCTTAAATTATCTGGGGAGGAGCTAACATGCTCACAGGATATTATCAGGTGCTGATGGCTTTGGTCCTGATCGCGGTGGCGGTGGTTTTATCCCTGTGGCAAAGGGCCAGGCTTGAAAAAGATCTTCTGGTTGCGACCGTCAGGGCTTTCGTGCAACTGGTTGCGATCGGATACGCCCTGGAGTTCATCTTCGACTTGAACCACCCGCTTCTCATCCTGTTGACGATTGTGATAATGATAACTGTGGGTGCTTACACCGCCGCCGGGAGAGTCAGAGAGGTGCCCTCCGCTTTCGGAATTGCCCTGCTGTCGATTTCCTTGGGCACCTTTTTCACCATAGGTCTGATGCTTCTAACACGGATAATCAGCACCGACCCCAAGTATGTTATCCCCCTGGCGGGAATGACGATCGGGAACTGCATGATCGCCACCACTCTCGGTTTGGAACGCATTCACGCCGAGATCGTCGGCAAGAAAGAGAGAATCGAGGCCATCCTGGCGTTGGGGGCCAGCTCGCGGCAAGCATCTTTGGAGTCCTGTTGTGTCTCCGTCAGGGCGGCGATGACCCCCATCGTCAACATGATGAAGGTGATCGGGCTGGTGCAGTTGCCGGGTGCGATGACCGGGATGATCTTGGCCGGTGCCAGTCCAGTAGATGCGGTGAGAATTCAGATCGTGGTGATCTATATGTTAGCTTCTGCGGTGGGCATCGCCTCCCTCTCCGCCACCAGACTGAGCCTCAGAAGTTATTTCACGAAATTCGACCAACTGCAGGAAGTTCAGTAGGTAGTAGGTAGTAGATAGGGAGAGATTTAAGAAGATCTAGTTCCAGACCACTTAAGACAAACCACTCACCACTGACCGCTCACCAATTACAGTTGACACAGATTCAATAACTCCTATTTTGAGTCTATCAATCTGAAGAACCCTGGCCTGTTATGAATCTTATATCCAAGATAGAGAGGATCGACCGGCGTCTCCTCGAAGCATACGGGGAGCCGAAACGAAAACCAAGACGTGAAGCGCTGGACGAACTTATCCTCACTATCCTCTCTCAGAACACCACCGATACTAACAGTCATCGTGCCTACGAAAACCTCAAAAGCCGTTTCAAAGGCTGGGAGGAAGTCCGAAAGGCACCAACAGTGCTTCTGGAGGAGACAATCAAAGTCGGAGGCTTAGGAGGGATTAAGGCCCCAAGGATTAAGAGAATCTTAGAAGAGGTCAAAAACGGCAACGGCAGTTACGATCTCTCTTTCTTAAGAAAATGGCGAACTGATAAGGTTTTCTCATACCTGACGGGCTATCAAGGCGTTGGAGAGAAGACCGCCGCCTGCGTTCTCCTCTTCTCCTTAGGTCGGCCGGTGATGCCGGTGGACACTCACATCTTGCGGGTCTCAAAGCGATTGGGGTTGGTCGAAGAGGATGACACTCCATCTTCCACTCAGGAAAAGCTGAACCGTCTGGTCCCGAAGACTGCCATCTATCGCTTTCATCTGAACCTGATTAAGCACGGTCGATTGATCTGCAAGGCTCAAAACCCTCGATGTGAAGTCTGTTTCTTGAAAAGGAACTGTCGCTGGTACAAGGAAAACAAGAGAGTTCGCGTTAATCCACAATGATCAGGACTGTACATTATAGTCGCGATAGCGGCATAAGTCAGCTGAGTGGAATCTCCAATTTCAGCGAGCTGGCAAGCTCGGGTGGTTCTGTCATCTGGGTGGATATGGATCGTCCCACCGACGAGGAGGCCTATTGTCTCACCCACGACTTCAAGTTCCATCCCCTGCTGATTGAGGACGTCATTGCCGAGCCGCACGCCCCCAAGATCGATGAATTCGAGGACTATCTTTTCGTTGTTTTTCACACCCCCTATTACGATCACGGGGGGGAGGGATTGGGGACCAAGGAGATCGACCTTTTCATGGGGAAGAATTATGTCGTCTCCATCCGGTATCAGGATTTCCCACCTCTGGATGAGATTGTCAAACGATGCCTGCGGGACGAGAGGGTCATCTCCCGTGGCCCGGAGTTTCTCCTTTACACTATCCTGGACTATCTGGTGGACGACTACGATCATTCGTTGAAAGCGATCGAGAGCGTCGTCAGACAACTGGAAAAAGACGTTTTCAGCGATCCACCCCGAGAGACTCTGAGGAATATCTTCGATCTTCGGGAGGACATCGTCGAATTGAAACAGATCGTCGCCCCACAGCGGGCGATGCTGGCACGTCTTTCTCGCCACACCTCGGAGCTCATCTCCGAGAAGGCCGGAATCTATTTCCGAGACGTTTACGACCACCTCTCCCGCATAGATGACCTTGCTGACAGCTACCGGGAGCTCTTGAGCACCTTCTTGGAGGTCTATTTTTCCACCCTCTCGCAGCGGACCAACGAGGTGATGAAGGTCCTGACCATAATCGCCACCATATTCCTGCCCCTGACCTTCCTCGTCGGGGTTTACGGGATGAATTTCCAGTTTATGCCGGAGCTGACCTTGAAGTATGGTTACTTCGGAGTCTGGATTTTAGCGGCGGTCATCGTCGCGGCGTTACTTTTCTTTTTCAAACACAAAGGCTGGCTGTGATACGGGAGGTTTCGGCTCAGGAGTAGTAGGGGAAAAGCATAGACTTGAACAGCGCTAGCCGAAGCGTGGACTACGATCAGGCTTGGAGCTCTCAGATGGGAGGACGAAACTTGCAATTCATTTGAGGGAGTGTAATATGACTGATATCAGTCAGGAGTTCTTAACTTTACTTGAAAAGACTGGGAAGCGAGAAGGCTATAAGTTGCGGGAGTACGGGCGTCTGAGAGGGCGGAAGGGGAACATCATTGAGCTGTATGGAAGCGTAAACTGCCTGGTATACTTCAAAGTTGGGGCTGCTGG
>JBHIBM010000015.1:0-16242 GCA_046759085.1 Candidatus Zixiibacteriota bacterium | reverse complement strand
ATTCTTCGTCACTCAGGAGCAGTTCCCCTATGCCGCCGCCGTAAACGGCATCATGCTGAGGGAGAGACCCGCCGCCAACTTCTACCTGGGGAAGTTCTTCGCCGAGTCCCTGATGTTGGCGGAGACCGGCTTTCTGGCCGGCTCCATCCAGATCGCCGGGACCGACGAGCCGATTCAGATCCCCTTCTTCGTGGCCGCCTGCGATTACGTCCTGATCGGGGAAGAGTTGTACGCGGCCTCCGCCTACCTATCCCGAGATCCGGTGCAGTTGGGAACCCTGAAAGGTCAAGATTGGAATAAGCTCACGATTGTAATTTTGGTGGGGCTGGGAATACTCGCAGCCACTCTGGGTTTCGCCTGGTTTATGAATCTGTTCAACGTCAACGTATGAGATGTAGAGCGGTGACGTTTCACTTGTGGACTAACCCTTGAATATATCTGACTCAGATATCCGAAATGTATAGGGCCGAGAGCATGGTTCCGGGTGCCGTTGGAGGAACAGTCAAGGCCAGAGTCAATTTGTGGTCGAAGGTCAAGCATCGGATATTCTCCCTGCGACCGGAGGAGTTCGTCGCCCTGCTTTTCCTTCTCCCCATGGCCTATTTCACCTTCAAGGCTTATCTCTTCTTTCAGCAGAACGGACATATTCCCAATGTCTTTGTCGGTGCGATTCAGAGATTCTTTGCGGTTCTGCTGGCGATATTCGTGGTGTGGTTAATCGCCAGGTATAAACCCAACTGGAGGGTTTTTCGGGATGCTCTCCCCTTCGGCTTCTGCATAGCCATATACACAAACCTGCACGACACCGTCCACTTCGTCAATCCCCACGACATCCAGGAGACCTTAATTCAGATGGACGCATGGCTGTTCGGAACTCAGCCCTGCGTCTGGACACAACAATTCATCCATCCCACCCTAACCGAGATTTTTTCCTTCTGCTATATGATTTTCTTTCTGTTCGCCCCCTTCGTGGCTGCGGTTTTGTATTTTCAGAAAAGATACCGGGAATTTCGCTATACTCTCTTCAGCGTCATCTTCTGCTTCTACCTTGGTTATATCCTCTACATCCTGTTCCCGGCGGTGCCGCCCCGCATAATCTTAAAACCCTTTTTCTACATAGATTTTCAGGGAGCCTTGATCACTGATGCGGCCCTGAAAACTGTGAGCATCCTCCCCGCAGACTCACGTTGTGCCTTCCCCTCTCTGCATTCTGCGGTGACGCTCTTGTCACTGATGTTTGCCTGGAAGTATTCAAAGGTGGCCTTCTGGGTAATGTTGCCCTTCTGTCTCGGTTTGCTGCTCTCGACCATCTACCTGAGGCATCACTATGTGGTCGATCTGTTTGCCGGTTTCATACTGGCGATATTCAGTTTCATCGTCGCTCCCAGGATTGAAGATTGGTGGGGAAGAAAAAGAGCCAAATACAGTTTAGCTCCGCTGGCCTGAGATGCGACGTCAATTCCCCTTAGCTATTACCTTCGCAACGGCATTCACCTTAGTGGTGCAGTATTTCATCCCCCACCGCACCTTCGAGATTTTATACGAGGTCTCTCAAGTCTGGCTCCAGATTGTGGGAGCATTCGCCATGGTCTTGGGAATAGTCTCTCTGTGGCAACTGCACTGGGGCAAGGCCCGGGGGAGAAAACCCGGCTGGGGATACAGCATCGTCACCCTGGTCTGTCTGTCTGCCATGATCGTTTTCGGTTTCACCGGTCCCACCAAATTAGGGGAGGTGAAGCCCGGGGAGTGGATCGGTCCCTTCAACTGGAGCTACGATAATGTTCTCAATCCCCTCTCCGCAACCATGTTTGCTCTTCTGGCATATTTTATCGCCTCCGCGGCCTACCGGGCCTTCAGGGCCAGGACCGCCATCGCCACCATCCTGCTTTTATCTGCAGTCATCGTCATGCTCGGTCGGGTTCCCCTCGGGGATGTAATATCATTCGGGCTCTTTTCGAAGATCTCCAACTGGCTTTTGTACGTTCCCAACGTCGCCGCCAAGAGGGCTATTGTGATCGGGGTGGGATTGGGGGTTGCCGCGATGTCTTTGAAGGTGATGTTGGGAATCGAGAGGTCGTATATGGGAGGAGAGTAGAAGTGAGCAAACAGCAAACAGTAGACAGTAGACAGGAAATGAAAAGAGCAAGAAGATTCCAAGACTTAGTGGTTTGGCAGAAAGCTCATCAGCTAGTATTAAGAATTTATGAAGTGACCAAGAGTTTTCCTGACAACGAGAAGTTTGGACTTATATCTCAAATGCGAAGAGCCGCGGTATCAATTCCAGCTAATATTGCTGAAGGATTCAAGAAACGCTCAGAGAAAGATAAAGCTAAATTTTATAATATTAGTCAAGGTTCTCTGGAGGAATTGAGATATTACCTGATATTAGCGAAAGACCTCAAATACCTTGATAACATTGAAGAGTTGTCGGATTTGATTGATGAAGTCGGAAGAATGTTACATGGTCTTATCCGTTCGATTGAAAACTAAGGAGGACTTTCTCTCTTTTTCCCTGTATGCTGTGTGCTGTCTACTGTCTACTACTCGAAGGTGACACCACACAAATGAAAAAATGAAAAAGTTTTTCGACAGGTTGATACTGATCGACAGGAGGGTCATCTTCCTTCTCATCTCTCTCTCGGTGATTGTACCTCTCTTGATTGAGATAGAACTGCCGCTCGAGGTGACCTCGGAGGTAAGGAGAGTCTATGAGCTGGTGGAATCGCTTCCGGACGGGAGCAGAATCCTCATTCCCTGCGAGTATGCCCCCGATGTCATGGCGGAGATGGAGCCGATGCTGTATGCCATCCTGAGGCAGTGTTACCGGAAAAATCTGAAAGTGATCGTCACCGCCCTGTACCCCACCGGCGTTAACCTGATAGAGAAAGAGCTGAGATATATGGCCGACCAGATGGGGAGAGAATACGGAGAGGATTACACATATTTAGGTTATCGTCCCTATCCGGCAGCGGTTATCCTCTCTATGGGGCAGGATTTCCGGCAGTCATTTGCGGTCGATTTCTACGGAACCCCTCTGGACTCCCTCCCTATGATGAAGGGGGTGAAAAACTACAAAGATGTGGGACTGGTCTTGACCGTCAATGCCACCGGCGGAACCGAATACTGGATCATCTACGGGCGGGAACGCTACAATTTCCCTCTGGCCATCGGGGTGACCGCGGTCATGGGGGCAGACTATTACAACTACTTGAAAACCGGACAGATTGTGGGCATCATTCCCGGCTTGAAGGGAGCGGCCGAATACGAGAAGCTGATAGACCAGCCCGGGGAGGCCGTCCGGGGGATGAACATTCAATCCATAGTCCACCTCTTGATCGTGATCTTTGTGCTCGTCGGGAACGTCGGCTTTTTCTTGAGCGGCCAATATAAAAAGAAGAAGTAAGAATTCTCTATGCCTGTTAGCACCGATATAGGAGTCTGGGTGGCGGCATTTTTCACCCTGTGCATCTTCTCCTTTCTCTATAAGGACAACCCCTTCTATAAATTCGCGGAGCACGTCGCCGTCGGGGTCTCCGCCGGATACTGGTTCGTTGTACTTATGAAAGAGACCTTACAGCCCGCGGTCTTCTTCCCTCTGAAGCAGGGGAGGTGGAATTTAGTCCCCGGTCCTCTTGGAATTTTCCTTCTGATTTTGCCAGTTTTAATCGGGCTTTTGCTCTTCTTCCGATTCTCGAAGAAGTACAATTACATCGCCCGCATTCCGATTGCTTTAATCTACGGGATCGGCGCCGGTCCCACCCTGGTTCAATACCTCCAGAACTCCGTCATCCGTCAGATACAGCCGACCATGATCAAGATCAGTTTCGCCTCCTGGGACTCCTTCTCCGAAGTGTTGATAGCGGTCGGTGTCGTCTGTGGACTCACCTACTTTTTCTTCTCCAAAGAGCATCGAGGCACCATCGGTGCTGTGGCCAAAGTCGGCATCTGGACGCTGATGATCGGCTTCGGCGCCACCTTCGGCTTCACCGTAATGGCCAGGGTCTCCCTGCTCATTGGACGCTTCGTTTTCCTGATGCGAGATTGGTTGGGAGTGATTAGTTAGTGGTTAGTGGTGAGCGGTGTATGCAGTCCTTCGCATAGGAGACAGGTGAAGCGGGACATTTCGATCACACAAACGGCAGCACCTCCACGCTCTCAAGGGCGAGCTATACCGAGACTGCGTCACCGAGGACCTTGAACCTCTCCTCACCAGAGAGATGATTCGTGGGCCGGGCCGACCCGATCTATTTCACAGTCTATAAGTGCAATTTCAAAGATTGAAAGATGCCGGAACTGCCGGAGGTTGAAACCATCAGGCGGGGCCTGGAGAGAGCCGTGCTAGGTTTGAAGATTTCAAAGACCGAGGTCTTGTTCCCTCCGATGATAAAGAGCGGTCTCAAGATCGTTCGGAGATCTCGGGGAAGGAGAGTCACCGCTATTGACAGGGTGGGGAAACACCTGGTCATCAAGCTGGAGGGAGAGCTGTGCTTAGTCGTCCATCTGGGAATGTCGGGGAAGATGCTCTTGTTGCCGAAATCCTCTCCTCCCCCCAGACACACCCATCTGGTGATTCACTTCAAAGAATTCGCGGAAAAACTCTGCCACAACGATCCCCGCCGCTTCGGGTATATTCACGTCGTTGCCGGTCGTGGCTTGAGAGACCTGGACTGCTTGCTCAAATTAGGTCCCGATGCTACCCAATTGACCAAGAAGAGGTTTAGCCGGATGGTGAAAGCCAAACACCGGATGATTAAACCCTTGCTTCTTGATCAAAGCTCCATCACCGGATTGGGTAATATCTATTCTGACGAATCCTTGCACAAAGCCAGGATTCACCCGCGGCGGTTGAGTCACACCTTGAGGTCGAGTCAGCTGGACTCTCTCTTGCTCGCGATAAGAGCAACCCTCCGGCAGGCCATCGTGGCCGGCGGTTCCAGCCTCAATGACGAAACCTACCTGAACCTTGACGGCGAGCTGGGGAGATTTCAGCTGCAGCTTCGGGTCTATGGTCGGGAGGGAGAGAGATGTTTCCGTTGTGGCCGGACGATCAGAAAAATCATCGTCAGCTCACGCTCCACTTACTTCTGTCCCCGCTGCCAGCCCGTCCAGAAGAGATAAGCCTGAGGGTGAAGGCAAACTTTGCTGTTTCCCCACCGAATGCCGATATTATATTGAGCGCAAGATGAAGAAAAACGAAAGAAGAGTCGGGCTTGCTCTGGGAGGCGGAGGCGCCCGGGGATTGGCGCACCTGGGGGTATTGAAGGTGCTGGAGAGAGAGGAAATCCCGATTGACTTCATTGCCGGCACAAGCATGGGCGCCATCGTCGGGTCAATATACTCCCAGCTTGCCGACATCAGGAGCTTAGAGGAGAAAGGCAGACGCTACTTCAGCGAGGTCGGGGTCAGGGGGGAGTGGTTGAACTTACTGGGAAAAGACGGAGACCAGAGAAGGAAAAGCCTTTTCCAGAACCTCTCTCAATTCATTTTGAAGAAATATGTCTCCTTTTTGACTCTTTCCCGCTCTCACCTTGAAGGTCAGGATTCCCTCCTGGGACCGCTGAAGATCTTTCTGGAGGACAAGAATATCGAAGAGGGGAAAATCCCCTTTTGCGCCGTCTGTGTTGACCTCGTCTCCGGGAGGGAGCTAATCCTCGATCGGGGGAACATAATCGAGGCGGTGTATGCCAGCTCTGCCATCGAAGGGGTCTTTCCACCGCTGAAGAAGGGAGATCTTCTCCTCGCCGATGGTGGCCCCACCTCCCAGGTCCCGGTTGAGGCTGCAAAGAAGTTGGGGGCAGAGATAGTCTTGGCGGTCGACCTTCCCAAGGAGATAAAGCCGGAAAGGGAATTCAAGAGCGGATTGGACCTCATCCTCCGGGCGGAGGCCATTGCCTTAGACAAACTGAAAAGAATGACCTTGAGATATGCCGACGTCGTTATCACTCCCGAGGTCAGGTCCATCCACTGGGCCAATTTTACGAAGGTGGAGGAATACATCGCTCGCGGCGAGAAAGCCACCGAGAGAAAATTACCACAGATTAGGGAACTCCTTGAGGGGAAGAGAAAACCGGTCAGAGACTTCAGAAGGAAATTGGGCGAATTGATTGCCGGAAGCTGAGTCAGGAAACAGGTAACAGGCAACAGGGATTATCTGGAACCGTGGACTGTGAGCCAATCCTGGGGTAGCCCCGCGGCCGCCGCCGGGAATAAGAGAGTATGTAACGAAAACTCATACCGATAGGGAGCCATATCGGACAAGTCGTCAGCCGACAGGCGCATGACCTTCAGATCCACATGGATCCGAAGGGTTTCCAAAGATCAGCCACTGTTGGTCACGGATACCCTCATCCGTGACCTTTTGGTATCGGACG
The DNA here is from genome assembly GCA_046759085.1 of Candidatus Zixiibacteriota bacterium. Taxonomy (GTDB): domain Bacteria; phylum Zixibacteria; class MSB-5A5; order DG-27; family DG-27; genus DG-27. The sequence goes on along the minus strand of JBHIBM010000015.1, from coordinate 9,871 downwards.
CCGACGTCCGATACCAACATAGACCTTCACAACAGATTAAGCGCATTAAGCAGATAACTTGCGGTCGGGAGTACAACTCCCCCCCGAGCTTGGCTCGAGGTTGCTCACTATTCACCAATAACCACTCACCATCAGATTTCTATTTCGTAGATTCTATATTTTTTGTAAATCCGCGCTCCCAGGGTCTCCAGGGCACTGTTCATCGCATCGTTGTCTTCTAATATCCAGGAGAACTCCCCCCAGGTGTACCCCTTTCCGGTGCCGATCCGATAGGTATCCAGATAGAAGATATTGTCGATCCCCTGACGGCGATATTTCTCCACCACCCCGGCAGTGAGAATGCGGGTGCCGTCAACCAATCTCTTGATCTTGGTATACCAGAGAAGTTTTAAGATGCCGAGCGGAAAGAGCCTGCCATTCAGTTTCTTCAAAACTTGATTGATATTAGGCAGGGCCAGAGAGAACCCCGCCGGCTCGCCGTTGACCTCGGCAATCAGCACCAGATCGGGGTCCACGATCCTTTTTAGGTCTTTGGCCATATGATCGAACTCTCGATCGGTCATGGGAACGAACCCCCAGTTGTCCGACCAGGCAGAGTTGTAGATTTCCTTGATTATTTTGATCTCGGAGTCCAACCTCTTCAAGTTCAGCCGCCGTATTCGGAGGTTTCTCTTCTTTTTCACCTTCTCGGCAACTCGAACCATCCGCTCCGGCAGTTTGCTGGGCTCGTGCATGTAGTAGGCATAGAGGTCCTTGGCCTTACGGAAACCATACTCCTCCGCGAAGTCGAGGTAATATCTGGGGTTGTAAGTCATCATAATGACCGGAGGGGAATCGTATCCCTCCGAAAGGAAACCGAGCTCATCATTGGTGGAGAAGTTGCAGGGGCCCCGCATCAGTTGCATCCCTTGCGATTTGAGGAAATCTCTAGCGGTGTCAAAAAGTCGGGCCGAGACCTGATAATCCTTAATCGATTCGAAGAAGCCGAAAAAACCGACCCGGTCGTTGTGAAATCGGTTGTGGTTGTGATTCACAATCGCGGATATGCGACCGACCAGCTGCCCGTCTCTACTCGCCAGAAAATTCTTGACTAGGGCATGTTCAAAAAAGGGATTCTTTCGAGGGTCAAAGAAGCTTTTGCGTTCGGATATTAAGGGCGGAACCCAGTTGGGGTCGTCCTTATATATCTTCCAAGGGAACTTTATGAACTGCAGGAGCTCTTTTTCGGTTTTGACTTCCTGAATGACTATCTGATCTTCAGCCACTTTTGCAAGTAAAGCCCCGAGGGGATCGGGGCTTTCGATTGCTATTATGTTTGCAGTCTCAAATCAGCCCGTATTTTGTGCCCACCTTTTTGAAGACCTCTAAAACCCTCTCCAATTGTTCATCGGTGTGGATGGCAGTGTAGCTGGTGCGAATGAGAGCTCCGCCGCGAGATACCGCCGGGGAGACAATCGGATTGGTGAAAAGACCGTTTTGGCGAAGCTCTTTCCAGAACTGGAAGGTCTTCATATCATCCCCGATGATTATGGGGATAATGGGGGTCTGGGTAGCACCGATGTCGAATCCCAGCGATTTGAACTCCTGGTGCATATAGCGAGTGATCTCCCAGAGGCGCGCTCTTCTCTCCGGCTCTTTCTCAATTATGTCCAACGAGGCCAGACAGGTAGCCACTGACGCCGGTGGAGGGCTGGCGGAGAAGATCAAGGGCCGAGAGAAGTGCTTAACGAAGTGAATAATGGCCTCATCCCCGACGATGAAACCACCAATGGAGGCGAACGATTTGGAGAAGGTCCCCATGACGATGTCGACCTCTTCCTCCAGGCCGAAATGTTCGGTGGTGCCGCGACCGTTTTCCCCTAAAACCCCGATGGAGTGGGCATCATCGACCATGGTGGTGCAGTTGAATTCCTTCGCCAGTTCCATCATCTCCGGAAGATTGACAATATCCCCCTCCATGGAGAAAACCCCGTCGACCACTATCAGTTTACCATAGTTGTTATTGCTGGCGTTCAACAGTCTGCGCAGATCGGTCATGTCGTTATGCTTGAATTTGACCAGCTTCCCGTAGGAGAGTCTGCAGCCATCCACAATGGAGGCGTGGTCGCCCCGGTCCATAAAGATGGTGTCATTTTTTCCCACCAGAGCGGAGATGGTGCCTAAGTTCGTCTGAAATCCGGTGGAGAAGACCAAGGCCGCCTCCCTCTTCATGAACTTCGCTAAGCGAGCCTCCAACTCCTCGTGTATGTCCAGGGTGCCGTTTAAGAAGCGGGAGCCGGTGCAGCCCACCCCATATTTCTCGATGGCTTTGATGGCGGCCTCCTTGACCTTGGGATGGGTGGTCAACCCCAGATAGTTGTTGGAGCCGATCATTATCATCTTTTTCCCGTCGATGTAAACCTCGGTCTCGGAGGCGGAATCTATCGGCTGGAAATAGGGATAATAGCCAGCGCTCTGAACTTCCTTAGCTTCGGTGAAGTTCGTGCATTTATCCAGCAGGTCCTTTGGGCTTGCTTTCATTCAATTAGCCCTTGCGCAGCAAAGCTCATTTGATTTACTTGGAGGCCGATCCGGATTGGAGCGGGGCTGAATCTCGTTTGAACCTGGGAGCCCTCTTTGGGTTGATAAGCCCATCTTGGTTTGTCCTGTTGCCTTTTTTTGTCGAATTTTATGAAAAACCGTTCCCTTTGTCAAGTTTAAAAACAGTTTCTCTGAATGAAACAGGTATTGGTCACCGGCGCGAACGGTTTTTTGGGAGCTCATCTGGTCGAGGCCTTACTCCTGAGAGGTTATGAGGTTAGAGCGCAGGTGCGGAGGACCAGCGATTTAAGCTTCCTGAAGGGTTTAGAGCCCGAGTTGGTTTACGCAGATTTGAGACAACCGGAAACCCTTTTGGGGCCGGTCTCCAATTGCCAGGTGATCTATCATGTTGGAGGTATAACCAAGGCACGAAACCCCTCAGATTTCTATCGAGTCAACCAGGAGGGAACCAGAAATCTCCTGGGGGCGGTTGCTCAGGCCAACCCCAACTTAGAGCGGTTTGTCTACATCTCTTCCCAGGCCGCCGCCGGTCCCAGCAGGTCTGACAATCCCAAAAGTGAAGACGAACCGCCCAGACCGATCACCGACTACGGGCGCTCCAAACTGGGGGGGGAGAAGGAAGTCTGGAAGTTCCAGAACAGAATCCCCTTCACCATTATCAGACCCCCGGCCATATACGGGCCTAAAGACAAAGACATCCTCCCCTTTTTCAGATCGATAGGGAGGGGGATAAAACCGCTTTTCGGCTTCGGGAAGGCATATATAAGCGTGGTCTATGTGAAGGATCTGGTTGAGGCTATCATCGTCTCTTCAGAAAGTGAGCTGGCGATTGCTCAGACTTACTTCATCGCCGATAAGAGGGCCTACGGCTGGGAGGAGGCCTTCGATATCATGGCGGAGGTAATGGGGGTGAAGGCCAAGACGGTGAGAATCCCTAAAGTCGCACTTCTTACGCTGACCTTCCTTGTGGAGACGGTCTCGAAATTCTCGGGGAGAATACCGCCCCTTTCGGTTCATAAGTCGAAGGATATGACCCAGAGATATTGGATCTGCGACGTCTCCAGGGCCAGGAGAGATTTGGGCTGGGAGGCGAGACATGATTTCAGAGCCGGCGTCACCGAAACCATCAAATGGTACCGAGAGAATGGCTGGCTTTGACCACACCTAACCCTACATAAACCGCGATGGCAGGGGAAAAGAGCTTATCCCACCTCAGAAGATATTTTCCGCTCACCAAGAAATGTATCTATCTGAATAACGCCTCCGAGGGACCTCTTCCTCTTTCCGCTAAGAGAGTGATGGAGAAGTTCCTCCACGATTCTTCTTATACCGAGAACGAGCACGACGCCGAATCCTTCAGGATCGTCGAGGAGGTCAGGGAGAAGTGTGCTAGATTGATTAAGGCGAAAAGCTCCGAGATTGCTCTGACAACTAACACTTCTTACGGTTTGAACCTCGTCTGCCGGGGGTTGGGGTTGAAAAGTGGAGATGAGATACTGCTTCCGGAGGTGGAGTTCCCGGCAAATGTCTACCCCTGGCTGAACCTCAGAAGCGAGGGGATTCGCGTCAAATTCATAAAGACCGAGAATGGTTTTTTCGACGTAAGCCGTTTTCACGATGCCATCACACCGCAGACGAGGGTGTTCTCCGTCAGCTTCGTCCAATTTCTTAACGGATATAAGAATGACTTGAAAGCTCTGGGGGAAATCTGCAAACAGAAGGATATTTTCTTCGTGGTCGACGGCATTCAGGGAGTTGGCAATCAGATCCTGGACGTGAAAGTGTCCGAGGTTGACTTGCTCTCCTGCGGGGGACACAAATGGCTTCTGTCCCCCCCGGGGACGGGCTTCATCTATCTTTCCTCGGAGGCTAAGAGGAGTCTCGGCACCCCCTTTTCCGGCTGGCTCTCGGTGGATTGGTGCCGGGGGAAGAAGAAACCTGATTTCACCAACCTCTTGCGCTACGATCTGAAGCCTTTTGAGACTGCCCGACGCTTCGAATTCGGCAGCTACCCGTTCTTGGATATTCGCGGTTTCAATGCCTGTCTGGACATGCTTCTCTCGGCGGGGATAAAGAACATCGAGAAGCACAATCGGAGGCTTTTGAAGCTGCTCATCGATTATATCAACAGCTCTTCCCGTTACGAATTGAAGAGCAGCCTGGAGGAGAAACACCTCTCCTCAATCATCAACTTCACCGGTCCGGGGATCAAGCGGCTTCACCGGAAATTGAGGCAGAAGGGAATAATAGCTTCCCTCCGCGAGGCCGGCATCCGGGTCTCGCCTCACTTCTATAACAACCTAACTGAAATCAAGAAGCTCATCGAGGTTTTGGAAAGTTAAAGCGGAGACAGAAAGAAAATGGTATCTGACCAGAACAGAATCGTAGTTTTCACCGACGAGAAGATGGGAACTGGGCCAGAGGAGTTGGGGAAACTTCTTCTGCGGAATTTTCTGAAGACCATCATCCGTGACAAACTCCTGCCCAGAAAGATCGTCTGCTATAACCAGGGTGTGAGATTGGGGACTCAAGGGTCACCGGTATTGGAGGAGCTGTTCGAGTTGGCGAAAAACGGGGTGGAGCTCCTCTTCTGCGGCACCTGTCTGGACTACTATAAGTCGAAGGACAAGCTGGCGGTCGGAAAGATCAGCAACATGGGGGAGATCGCCAAGACCCTCTTTGAGGCCGACTCAATTGTTACCCCATGAAAGTGACGAGAAAAATAATCTACTTCGACAACGCCGCCACCTCGTTTCCGAAAGCCCCCGGCGTTCCCGAGGCGGTGGCTGACTTTTTGCGAGACATAGGTGCCAATCCCGGGCGCTCCGGGCACTCCCAATCTATTGCCGCCGCCAGGATTCTTTTCGCCGCAAGGGAGAGTCTGTGCCGGCTCTTCGGCATAGAAGACTCCAGAAGGCTAATTCTCACCTCCGGAGCCACCGAAGTCATAAACCTGGTCCTCCAGGGGTTGTTGCCCCAGGGCTTCAGAGTCCTGACTACTCCGCTGGAGCATAACGCGGTGATGCGCCCCCTGAGGTATCTACAGAGGGCTAAGAAGGGAGAAATCGTCCTGCTTCCCCTTGACGAAAGGGGGAGGCCCGACTTAGCGACGCTCAGAGAAGAGGTGGGGAAGGGCTTGAACCTGATCGTTGTCAATCACGCCTGCAACGTCACCGGACAGATCGCTCCCCTAAGAGAGATTAGTAAGCTCAAAGGAGGGGTGCCTCTGCTGGCGGATGTGGCTCAGACCGCGGGCTGCTATCCTGTTGAGGTCGAATCAGACGGCATCGACCTTTTAGCGTTCACCGGACATAAGTCCCTGCTGGGACCTCCGGGCACCGGGGGACTTTATATAGCCGAAGGGATCCAGATCGAGCCTCTGATTCGAGGAGGCACCGGGAGCAACTCCGAAAGTGAAGAGCAGCCCGATTTTCTCCCCGACCGTTTCGAGAGCGGAACCAGAAACTCCGCCGGGATGGCGGGACTCCTGGCTGCCACTGAGTTCATAATGAAAGAGGGGGTGGAGAGTATAATGAAGAAGGAGAAAAAACTGGGGGCTCGACTCCGAGGTGGCCTCCGCGCCATTGAAGGCGTCACCGTTTACGGAGATGGTGCTGCCGAGCGTTTAGCTAATATCTGTTCGATTACCCTTAACGGGGTTGACCCCACGGAGGTCTCAAGGATCTTAGACCGGGAATACAGGATAATGACTCGGCCGGGACTGCAATGCGCTCCTGCCGCCCACAAGTATATCGGCACCTTCCCCGCCGGTACGATCCGTTTCAGCCCGGGATATTTCAACACCGCTGAGGAGGTCGACTCGGCTGTCGAGGCGGTTGAGGAAATAGTCAGGCGTTTCCATCGGGCAAATGGGTAAGACTCACGAGAAGGCGCTTTTACTCTTTCAATCCGTCCACGAAGTGCTCGCTGCGGAACGACATCTCAAGGAGGTCATCCCCGAGATCGACGTCGTTCCCGTTCCCAAGGAGCTCTCATCCAATTGTGGGGTGGCCTTGGAGGTTGTGCCGGAACGATTGAAGGCCACAATAGAGCTATTGAAAAGGGATGGCCTCAAGCCGCAGGCTGTCTTCGCCAAGCTTGGCGAGGAATACTTCGTGAGGGAAGACAACTAACCCATTCACCAACCTCCCACTCACCACTAACCACTCACCAATCACCACCTAATAGGCGTTCCTGGAGGAGAGGAAATCCTTCAGGGTCATGAGGATGATTTTCAAATCCAGGAACAGAGACCAATTCTCTATGTAATAGAGATCGTATTTGGTTCTTTCGGCAATAGAGGTGTCGCCGTGCAGCTGATTCACCTGAGCCCAGCCGCTAATGCCGGTCTTGACCTTGTGCCTGCAGAAGTAGAGGGGGAATTCCTTCTTGAATTTTTCCACAAAATGGGGTCTCTCCGGACGAGGTCCCACCAGGCTCATGTCTCCCTTGAGGACATTGACGAGCTGGGGAAGTTCATCTAAGTGCTTTCTTCTCAGCAGAGCCCCGATCTTGGTGGTTCTGGAGTCGTTCTCGGCGGCGAAGACCGGCCCGGTCTCAGCCTCTGCGTTCTGTCTCATACTGCGGAATTTGTGCAGTTTGAATCTCTTGCCGTTCACGCTGGTTCTCTGCTGGCTGAAGATCATCGGACCTCTGGAGGTGGTCTTCACCAGAATTGCCAGGATCAACATGATCGGAGACAGTAGCGCTAACCCTACGCCCGAGACTGCAATATCGATGCTTCGTTTCAGGATGCGGCCCCACCCGTCGAGGGGGGTTTTGCCCACAGAGATAAGAGGTAATCCCTCCAGTTGAGTGATTTCGGCCCGGCTGGCGATCATCCCCAGAAGGTCGGGCACCAGTTGAAATTCAACGTTTATGTCGGGATAGGCCAAAACGAACTTCAGAATCCAGGGATTATACTCGGAGGGAAGCGCGATCATCACCAGTTGGGGCTTCAGAGGTGCGGCTATGCTGCCAGTCTCCTCTATCCTTCCCAACTGCGGACAGCCCCGACCTAAGGGGGGAAGGTCTCTATCCTCGGTGAAACTGCCCAGGATTTCGTATCCCCTCTGAGGGTTTCGCCGGAGACTCCTATACACTCTTCGAGCGAGCTCCCCCTGCCCTACGATGATTACTTTTCTGGTTCCAAAGCCGCTCTTTAGCATCTTCAATTCCCAGAAGCGCACCAGTCGCCTGAAGAGGGTAGCAGAGAAGATGCTGAGAGGCCAAACCATTACTAAAACAAGTCTGGAGAAGGAGGTCTCCCCCCGCAAAAAGAAACTGGAGGCCAAAACGATTATGAAACCGAGAGTGATTCCCTGAAAAACACAGTAGAGCTCCTCGAAAGCCGACACCTCTCGGCGACTTCGATACATCCCGTGGCGGGCGAAGATGATAACCCAGACTAAGGCCACGAAAATGGTTCCATAAAGATACCACTCCAAGGGTGGAATCCCCTTTGTTACCGGGAGACTCCTTGCCAAGGGAGAAAAAAATCTCAGCCAGTAAGAGAACAGAACCGAGAAGAATATCGCTACCAGGTCGGAGGCAACGAGCATCGCCGAAACCACGGTAGGGAAATTCTTGCGAACCGAGGAAGTCATCTCAAAAGACCTTCTTCAGTTTGTGGAGATCTGCGCCGAAAGTCGCGGCGCGACCCGACCCCGAGTCGGAACGAAGTCCGACACCTCAGAGTTAATGAAGGCCGCAACCCTCTCTTTGAAGATCTCTTTAGAGAAACGCAAGCTCCCTTTGCGAATGAAGTCGGAATCGAAGTCTATCTGACGGGATAGCTCAACGGCACTGATCAGGGCCTCAACGTTCTGTTCTTCAAAAAAGACCCCTGAAATCGTTGTCTCGGAAGGGGAACCACTGCCAGCGAAGGGCCCCGATACCGTCTCTGAAGCTCCGCCCTCCCCGTATGCGATGACCGGTCGTCCGCAGGCCTGGGCCTCCACCGGGACGATGCCGAAATCCTCCACTCCCGGGAATATCAATGCCCGGCAACGGCGATAGTATTCCCGCAACTCCTGCTGCGATTGCCACCCCAAAAACTCCACGTTTCCCTTGGCGATCCCTTTCAGATTCTCCATCTCCGGCCCGGTTCCGATTATCAGAAGAGGCAATCCCAGACGATTAAAGGCCTCGACCGCCAGGTCAATTCTCTTATAGGGGACTAATGCTGAAACCACCAGGTAGAAATCCTCCCCTTCATCGCCGGGAGTGAAGAACTCTGTGTCCACCGGGGGGTAGATGACTTCGGCCTCGCGCCGGTAGTATCTTCTGATCCGCTCTCTGACGTTTTCGGAGCAGGCGATAAAGCTGTCCACTCTCTTGCTGCTCTCCCGGTCCCAGTTTTGCAGTCTGTCCAGGATGAAGTAGATAGCTTTTCTCCTCCAGGGGTTCATCCTCTCCGGGGGAAAATAGTCTTCTCGCCGGTCCCAGGTATACCTCATCGGGGTGTAACAATAACAGAGGTGCAAACTGCCCGGAGGGGCTTTGACGCCCTTAGCAACGCAGTGTGAAGAGGAAAGGATCAAGTTGTAGCCGGACATGTCGAAGCTCTCAATCGCCCTGGGGAACAGCGGTAGGTAACGGCGATAACCGTTTCGAGCGAAGGGGAGAGAGCTAATCCAGGAGGTTCTTATGGGGTGAGCCTCGATTGTACGACTGACAGAGCCCGGGTTGTGAAGCAAGGTGTAGATGACCGCCTCCGGAAAAAGCTCGCAGAAGATCTCCAAGCACTTCTCCCCACCTCGCATTCCGGTAAGCCAATCGTGAACTATGGCAACCTTGCCCACCGGATTTGATCCTGACAGACCCATCTTTCAATCCTCTCAAGTCTCCCCAAAAATATAGGATCGCGCCTCAGGTTGCAACCGTCCGGAAGACCTCCAGAGTCATTTCGGCGGTTCGCTCCCACCTGAACTTCTGAGCCTGAACTTTCCCCCGTTCCTTCAGCTCCTGACGTAATCCCTCATCGTTACCGAGCAGGCTCATCTTCTCTGCCAGCTCTTCGGGCTCTTCGGGGTCGAAAAACAGTCCCGCCTCTCCAACCACCTCCGGTAGGGAGGCTCGATTTGATGCAATTACTGGGCAACCACAGGCCATGGCCTCCAGGGCCGGCAGACCGAATCCCTCATAGAGGGAAGGGAAAACTAGAAAATGCGCACAATTGTATAGCATAGCTAATTCCCCCTTCTTCAGAGAGAAAAGGTAACGGAGGTTGTCCTGCAGGCTTAGTTGGACTACAAGCTGATCTAACTCTTCCCGGCTCTCCCCAGAGAAGGTAGCAATCACCAAGTCGAAGTCTCCGTTGAGCGGGGAT
>JBHIBM010000014.1:0-16518 GCA_046759085.1 Candidatus Zixiibacteriota bacterium | reverse complement strand
GGCTTCCAGAGGCTGAGGTAGGAGGAGCACGCCCGGTTGACAAAAACTGCCCCTTTGAAATACTTCGACGTGGTAGTGGGGGCGTTCGTAGCTGTCATTTTGATCTCTAACGTCGCCTCCACGAAGATTCTTCTTCTGGGCCCTTTCACCTTCGATGGGGGCACGATCCTTTTCCCGATCAGCTACATTTTCGGGGACATCCTGACCGAGGTTTACGGTTACCGGCGCTCCCGACGAGTCATCTGGATCGGCTTTGGGTCTGCCTTCTTGATGTCTGCGGTCTTTATAGTAGTGGGCAAACTCCCCGCAGGTCCCGGCTGGGAAAACCAGGAGGCCTACGACAAGATTCTGGGGCTCACCCCCCGTATTGTGCTGGCCAGTTTGGTGGCATACTTCTCGGGGGAGTTTTCAAACTCCTTCACTTTGGCGAAAATGAAGGTTTTGACCAACGGTCGCTGGCTGTGGACTCGAACCATCGGCTCCACCCTGATTGGTGAAGGAGTGGACACGGTGCTGTTTGTGGCCATTGCATTCGCTGGGCTCTGGCCGGTTCCGCTGCTGCTGAGTGTCCTGGTTTCAAACTACGTCTTCAAGGTGCTCTTCGAGGCCGCTGCAACTCCCTTCACCTACCTCTTGGTCAATTTCCTCAAGCGAAATGAGGGGATTGACGTCTTCGACCGCCACCGGGATTTCAACCCGTTCCGCCTGCGATTGGAAGAGAAAGTGAGCAGCTAAGCGCCTCCAGCCTCTTCAATATGTCTAACACAGACTTCTCCTGAAACCAAAGAGGCCAAAAACTCAACAGCCGAAATGGGCAGTGAGTATTGAGTGGTTACTGCCTACTGTTTACTATTTGCTATTTACTATTTACCATTTACCATCTGCTATCTGCCACTTTCCGCATTGCCAATTGCTGACCATTGACAGAAATTTAGGCATCCCCCTTGAGGTCGTTAAGCACTTACCTGCCTCGCCGATAAGAGTTACGAACGTAAGAACCGTGTGGCCAGAGTTGACATGCGAAGCGAGGGGAAATGCACCCAGAAGAACTGAGAATCCTGCTTATCGAGGATGACCGCTATCACGCTGTTCTGGTGGAAAAAGCCCTGATGTTCAGCCACCTCAACTGTACCGTGGACAAAGCCTTTTCCGCCTCCGAGGGGTTGCAGATGCTTTCTGAGAAGGAATACGATCTCTTGCTCCTGGATTATGGTTTGCCGGACAGCAATGGGTTGATCGCAATCAGGGAAATCAAGGCTCGTGGCTTTAAGAAACCGATCATCATTACCACCGGGGAGGGAAACGAAAAGATAGCGGTCGAATTCATGAAGTCAGATGTGTGCGAGTACATCTCAAAGGATGAACAGTATCCTCGAATTGTTCCCTACGTTATCTCCCAGGTTCTGGAGAAGGACCGTCTGAGGAGAAAGAACGAAGAACTTGAAAGCCAAGCTATAGAGACCGAAAAGATCTCGGCGGTGGTAAAAACCATTAGAACTCTGAATCACGAGATAAACAACCCTTTGATGACCGTGCTCGGCAATGCCCAGCTGCTCCTCCGGACCCCCAAATATGGACTCAGCCAACCGGCGGGGGAGAAAGTGAGAATGATCGAGGAGGGCGCTCTGCGCATAAAAGAGATAACCAAGGAGCTAGCCAACGTCGTCCGGCTACAGTGGAGGCAGACCCCCAACGGAGACATCATCGACATAGAGAACTCCACCCGCCAGAGCGAGGTTTCCCTGTCCCCCTCCGGGAAGCCGGCGGAGACGAAAGGGTTGACTAACCCCGCCTCTCCTTCTTGACAACCTTGATCTTCAGGATTCGGTGTCCGCTTTTCTCTACAACTCTTAGACTGTAAGAGCTGATCTCGACCGCTTCGTTAAGCGAGAGAACCCTTCCCAGAGTGTTGACCAGGTAACCTCCCACGGTGTCGGCAAGCTCCTCATCCAGCGCAGCATTGAACCTGGCGTTAAAATCACCCACCTCCATGGTGGCCAAAACCAGAGCGCTGCCATCGGGGAGAATCTCGCACTCCTTCTGTTCCCGGTCATACTCATCCTCAATTTCGCCAACGATTTCCTCTAGAACATCTTCCAGAGTCACAAGTCCAGCGGTGCCGCCGAATTCGTCCAGAACCATTGCCATGTGGATCTTTTTCCTCTGAAAATCCCTGAGAAGCTCCGAGATTTTCTTTGAGTCCGGCACAAAAAGGGCTTCTCTGATGAGGTCCTCCAGGATAATCGTCTCCGAGTGTCGAAGCATGATGGTGACGTCCTTAGTATGGATTATGCCGACAATGTTGTCCAAGTTCTCAGAGTAGACCGGAAAGCGCGTGTATTGCTCCTCGGTGACTGTGCTCAAAATCTCGTCGGTGCTGGCGCCGATGCTGATGGCAGCGATGTCCGGTCGGGGGGTCATCACCTTGCGCACAATGGTGTCGGTGAACTCAAAAACCCCGTGAATCAGGTCCCGTTCAGCTTTCTCGAAGACCCCGCTCTCCAGGCCCTCGGTCAGAAGGATCTTCACCTCCTCCTCGGTCACCTCGCTCTCTCCAAAATATCTTCTCCCCACTCCGAAGGCTCTCAAGACCAGATTAGTCGAAGCTGACAGAAAACGGATAATGAGAGAGGTGAAAACCAAACTCAGGTAAATCGACTTTCCGACGATCAGCGCAATTCCTTCGGCAAATCGTATCGCCAGTGCTTTTGGAGCCAGCTCCCCCAATACCAGAAAAACATATGAAATCGTGATTATGACCAAGACCAGAGCGATGGATTCGCTCCCTGCCTTAACGGCCTCATTGGGGATTGCCTCCACCAGAGGTTTGATTACCTGAACAGCGATAGCGCCTCCCAAGGCCGAAGCTGCCGAACCACTGACAGTTATCCCAATCTGAATCATGGCGAAAAACTTGTCGGGATCCTTTCTCAGCTTCTCCACGAAAACCGCTCTCGGATTTCCCTCTTCCATCAATTGTCTTATCCGACTCTTGCGAACCGCAATCACCGCTATCTCCGAGGCCGCAAAGAAACCGGAGAGTAAAATTAGAAGAAAGATTAAGATTACTTCTAGAAGGAAGGTCAGGTTCATTTGTCTTCGAAAATAAAATATCTCCCTGTCCCCAAAATGGGCAAGAGAGATATTACGGTTCAGAAACTCCCGATTCTACTTCGTGAAGGATCCTGAGGAGATGGTTCCTCTTCCAACTTCGTTAAGACCTCCTCGCAAGTGCCTCTAAACGTCTAATTCTCTCCTCCAACGGCGGATGGGTGGAAAACAGGCTCGCCAAACCTCGACCCGATAGAGGATTAACAATGAACAGATGAGCGGTCGCCGGTTGAGCCGCCAGCGGTACCCTCCGGGAGTAAGCGTGCAGCTTCTTTAAGGCATTGGCCAAAGATAAGGGCTTGTGAGATATCCTGGCTGCACTTTCATCGGCGGCATATTCGCGCGAACGCGATATTGTCATCTGCACTACTACCGCGGCGATCGGTGCCAGAATTGCCACTGCCAGCAAGCCCAAGATGCCGCCTTCATCATCATCCCGACCGCCTCTGAAGAAAGCGGCCCAGCGCGCCATGAAGGCCAGATAAGAGATAGCTCCGGCGATGGTGGCCGCAATGGTCTGAATCAGAATATCCCGATTCCTGATGTGAGCGAACTCGTGAGAGAGCACTCCCTCTAACTCCTCGTCGTCGAGCGCTTTGAGGATTCCCTCGGTAACGGCCACCGCGGCGTTGTCTGGATTCCTCCCGGTCGCGAAGGCATTGGGAGACTCGGAGGGAATGATGTAGAGCCTGGGCATCGGCAAGCTGGCCTTCTGGCTGACGCTTCTGACCAGGCTGTAGAGTCGGGGATTGTCGGCTTCGCTTGTCTGTCGGGCGCGATACATCGCCAGGACGATCTTGTCCGAGAACCAGTAGCTGATGAAGTTGATCCCCAGGGCGAAAATCAAAGCTACCGTCATTCCGCCTTTTCCCCCCATGGCCTGGCCCACCAGGAGAAGAATGACTGTCAGGATTGTCAATAAAACTGCGGTCTTAACCCCGTTCATATTCCTCTTCTCAAACCTCTCTCTCCAGACTGGAATTCTAACTCATGAAACTCACTGTGTCAAGAGACGGGTCAGAGAATCTCCTAGCCCACAGAATACAACGTCAGGGTCAACGGAATGTTCCAATCTAATATCGGAGCCTCTCAGAGGTTTTTAACCCACGGTGAGATCAGAGATTCTTGACCACGATGGCTTCGATGACGTTGGCAACATCCTCGCAGCGGTCCGCGGCCACCTCCATTCGGGAGTAAATCTCCTTCCACTTAAGGAGCTTGCGAATATCTTCCTCCTCCTCGAACATCCTGCCGATTAGGCTCTCGACAATATCGTCGGCTTCGTTCTCCAGGCGATTTATCTCCACGCAAAAGGGAAGAGTATGATCCAGGTCCCTTAAGTTGCCTAAGGCCTTGTTGATTTCCTCTGCTGCCCGGCAAATCAGGTGCACCAGATCTTTGGCCTCCGGAGTGGGCTCGGTGATCTTGAAATTCAGGAAGCGAGATGCTATCCCTTCAACCGCGTCCAAAACATCATCCAGTTCCGAGGTCAAGCTGTAGATGTCTTCACTCTCGATCGGGGTGATGAAGGTCTTGTTGAGCCTATCGAAAATCCGGTGAGTGATCTGGTCTCCCTCATGTTCGATTTCCTGAATCCTTTTGACCTTAGCCTCGACCTCGGTGTAGTTCTCCATCAATTCCTTCAGGGCTCTTGCTCCCTCCAAGACATTCGCGGAGGACTCCCGAAGCATCTCGAAGAAGTCAACCTCCTTTGGCGTAAGACTAATTTTCTTCAGCCACCTCACCTTTGCCATATTCTTCTCCTCTGTAATCCGGACTCTGTTCGTCCCGATCTAGGATACGTTCGTCACTCCAGGTGGAAAATAACACTGTCAATGGCTCTAGCCAAAGAGTTTATTCAACAATAAATATGATATCGCCGCGGTGATTGCAGCCGCTGGAATTGTAATAATCCAAGCGATGACGATATTCCGAACGATCCCCCAACGAACCGCTGAGAGCCTCTTCGTGGATCCAACCCCCATTATGGCGGTCGAGATAACGTGGGTTGTGGAGATGGGAGCCCCGATTAGTGACATTGCAGAAATGACCAAGGAAGCCGAAGTCTCAGCAGCAAATCCATGCACCGGTTTTAAGTTAAACACTTTCTTGCCCATGGTCTTAATCACCCTCCATCCCCCGACGCTGGTTCCCAGAGCCATAGCCAACGCACAGGCCACCATCACCCAGATGGGAACCTTGAAGAACGGAAGAAAACCATAGGTCACCAAGGCCATGGTAATGATACCCATAGCATTTTGGGCGTCGTTCATTCCATGGCTGAAGGACATCCACGCCGCAGACAACACCTGTAGCCGTCTAAAATTCTTATTTACCTTATGAGGAGTTGCCCTTCTGAAAACCCAATAAAGCAAGAGAATCAAAAGCCCGCCTCCAAGAAACCCTGCGAGAGGGGAAAAAATCATGGCCAACAGGATCTTTTTCATTCCACCGAACATGATGATCTCAGTGCCTGCGGCGGCTATCCCAGCTCCCAAGAGCCCCCCCACCAGCGAATGAGTTACGCTTATCGGAACCCCCTGGTAGCTGGCAAGGGCAGTCCAGGCAGCCGCTCCCATCAGAGCCGCCATGATCAGCACCAGACTGGTGCTTTCGGGATTGATTATCCCCTTACCGAAGGTAGCTGCAACCGCGGTGTGAGATAACGCTCCTAGGAAATTCAAACTGAGAGCCATGATGATTGCACTTCGGGGAGAGAGGGCCTTGGTGGAAACGCAGGTAGCGATCGCATTGGCACAATCATTGACGCCGTTGAAGAAATCGAAAATCAGAGCGAACAGGATGACAGCTAGAAGCAGGACGATATCGGGCATTCTCTATTCAATCCTCGCTTCTTCTGTGAGACCAACCTGGCGTTGAACACCGGAGGTGCAAAAAGACCCATCTTGCGATAGTAACTGCCGTTGCCGCACAGCAAACCCTGGTTGATACGTAATTGCTGAAGCGTGGGTGGCACCTCGAAAACCGCTAATGAACTCGAAAGACGAAGCTGTAACTTGATGACCAAAAGCAAGATTATGTCTGGCGTCCTGTGCGGCTAGTGATTTTCTACTCCTTCCCGGTCTTGGGTTCATCCAAGAGCGAGTAATCTTCTACCCGATGCCTGATTATGTCCCCCGTTGTCATATATATCACATCTTCGGCGATGTTGGTGGCCAAATCTGCGATCCTCTCCAAGTGGCGGGAAGCGGATAGACAATGCAACAGACTCTTAACTTCCCCGGGGCTCTGGGACATCCTCTGCTGCACCTTGATGAACATCTGGCGGTTGAAATCATCAACGATGTCATCCTCGTCGGTCACCGTCAGGGCCAACTCTGGATCGCTGTTGACCAGAGATTGAAGGCTCTCTCTAACCATTCGCTTGGTGACGGCGGCCATCTCCCCGAAGTCCACGGGCAGTGTCACAGTTTCTTGGGTCGCCAGGTAAGAAGCCCGCTCGGCGATGTTCACCGCCAGATCTCCCATCCTCTCCAGACCGCTGTTGATCTTCATAGCCGCCACGATAAAGCGTAGATCAATCGCCACCGGTTGGTGGAGGGCCAAGATCTTCAGGCAGTCCTCCTCAATCCTGACCTCCATATCATCGATTAGATGGTCGTTGTCGATGACCCTCTTCGCCAAAGCCTGATCTCTGCTCAGGAGAGACCTGATAGAATCGTCAATAGCGCGCTCGACAATTGCCCCCTCCGCCAAGATGCTTCTCTTCAGACGTTCGATTTCTCTCAAGAGATGTTTGGTCATCCTCTCTCCAGTCTATCCGAACCTGACGCTGACATGATCTTCGATCTTATTGCTATCAGTCTCTGCAAGTGTCTTCCCGTGGCTCCAATTCCCACAAGCCCCTCTCATAGGAAGAACCAATCTGATCTCACGCCGGGCCCGCCTGCCGCACGTTGAGAGCGAGAATGACAACCTCACAACTACCTGCCAACTCCTTGGTTCTGGCCCGAACCGACAGCAGGATGCTGAAATTCACGAGAGAAAAGAACGTTTGGTTCGTGCTCACCCCCGGCCCTCCACGACCTGTGCCTTAACGGGCTCCAAAATGCTTTGGCTCTGAACTGGTTCAACGCTGGCTTTTGTCGTCACTCACTCCCGATCAGTGAGCCCCACCTCTCCTGTTGACGGCGGTGAGTCCCATCATTTCACTCCAGCTGAAAAAGGGCAGCAGTATAATCCCCAGCCAACTAGTTGTCAAACGGAAAATCCAACAAATTGATAAGCTCCTCAGCGTGGATACAGTATATGGTTGCGAATGATTCTTCCAAACTCCCCGAAGGCGTTCAGTCTCCTTTTGCCGGCGACCGCAAGAGCTAACTCGATGGCTATCCAGGCTCCGTAAACCAGGAGGATTTCCTCCCGGATGCTCGGATAGATGAACTGCGCAAACCACAGCCCGAAAAGTCCCAGGGCCTCATACCATCTGAACTCCAAGTTAGCCAAAAGCACGAATCCCAGAAGGGCCTGCAGTGCCGTGAGCAGGATCTCCACCCGATGGTGAAAATCAAACTCGATGGTATAGATGCCTCCACGACTGATGCAATACACAATGGGAATAAGGGATACCAGAAGCGTCAACTCTGCGATGCTGGAGGAGACCATATTCATCAGCGATATCGGAGCCTTAACCACCGTCCGAGCCCAGTAGAAGGCGGAGATCTTTTCGGGGAACTGCGAGAGGAACGGCGCCACCCACTGGACAAAGACGAAACTGGAGACGCCCAAGAGGGTAGCCAGCCCCAACATGCTCTCCAGAAAGGATTCAGCAACCAGCATGATGCCAGTTCCACCCACCACAAAACAGGTCAGGACCAGCGTGTTGCGAGTCCACCTCCTCTGCCGGAGAATGAAACGAGGCACCGGTTCGACTTCCTCAATTCTGTCCTCTGGGCGAGGCGGCAATCTCAGCAGAATCAAGATGTATATGGTGTATAGCGGCAGTAGAACAGCAAGGTCGTAGAGCGCAAGCGTCCCTTTAAGGACAATGACTAGCATATAGAGGCTGGGAAGGAGCAGACCCATGACCTCTACAGAGTGCTCCTGCTCCAGCTTGATATTTGCCAGCTTTTTCACAGAATGTTTCCTTATGTTGCATACCACCGTAATGGAATAGACCAGTGGCCAACCCAGGCCGATCAAGAGTCTCAAGGCCCCGGTGAAATTGGCGGTCATAAGTCCGATGTTTTCGGCGGTGGGGAATTGACCCGCTCTCCAGGCGATTACCCCTTCGACCGCGAATTCCGGGAGAGTCTGAATCAGAGCCAGAAGGGTCAGGGCCAAGGCCTGAGAGACCAAGAACTGGGCCGATTCCGCCCCCCAGGCGATGACGATCGCAGAGGCTAAAATTGAGGGAAAGGTCCAGAAAGCCGTGAGAGCTTTAGCTTTGGCGGCTGCCAGAGTGAGAGTTTTTCCCTCGATGCTCACCTTTTTGAAAAAGGAAGAACAGGAGTGTCTATCCTGCTCTTCGTCTTTTCCTTGAGAGTTGCCAACTTAGGTTGAGTGTGAGAACCTCTACTTAGAACCTGGATCGGTGGCGACGAAACCTAATCTTTTCGACGGAGATGATACTCAGGCTGTCAACTTACGTGATTCTCAGTCATCCCCGTATTATTTTGGATACTATATCCGAGCGCAGAACCTCTCCCACGAACCTGCCTTCCCTCATAACCGCCACCCTGGATGCTCTTTTAAACAGCATCATTGCTGCCACCTCAACCACGGGGGCATTCTCTTCGACGGTGCGCGCCTTTCGGTCAAACACCTCTCGCACCCTAATCTCGTCTTCCTTCCTCAGAAGGTCGTCGAATGGTTCCAACTCCGGGAGGTTGGCGAGATTTGCGATCAGGCTTCCGTAGTCGGGAAGCGCCGCCTTTATCAATTCCTCTTCAGTGATCTCCCCTAAAACCTTGCCCCCCTTGTCGACCACGAAGACCCCACTCAAATGATGCTTGAAAAGCAGGTTGGCGACCTCCTTCAGGGAGTCCTGGGGGGTTACCGTCACCGGTTTGGTGTTCATTATGTCTTTGACGGTGAGCTCCTCCTTGACGTCTAAGCCGCTGCCACCGATTATGTCTATCGCCCCCTGCGGCGTTTCCGCCTTCAGAAAGGCCTGAAGGCTTTCGGGCCTGCGGGCCAGATTCGCCAGCGCCGACAGGGTCTGTAAATATAGCCGGGAGATATTTCGAGGGGTCATGAGGAGAAAAAAGACATGCAGCGCTATCTGGTCCGGAGTTTCGGCCCTGATCCCTTCTCTGGAAATCCCCACGGCGATAATCATGTCTCTCACCTGGTCGGTGCGGGCGTGAGGGAAGCAGAACCCCCGTCCGAAAGAGGTCGGGCCCAATTCCTCCCGCTCTTGAATGGCTCGAACTACTGTCTCCTTCTCAATCCCGGGATGCTTGCTGGCGACCCGATTGATAATCTCCTCGATCGCCTCCGATTTGCTCTGGGCCTTGAGGTCTGTTAGAATCAGCTCCGGGTCGAAAAAGTTGGAAAGCTTCAGGGGCATGGGAACTGTTCGCCTTGGTTAACCCGCTTTCACCTCCTGGTCACACTATATACTTTGAGTCTCAAAGTCAAATGAAAAAGGCCCCTAGGGGCGCCTCGACCACTCTCCAGAGGTCTCACTCTAATAGACGAAGACCAAGGCCGCCTTGGAGATGAGACTCACAAACGGATTGGGATAGACACCCACCGCAATCACGCCGATTAGAGAGAGAACCAAAGCCAATCTCAAAGACCACGAAACCTTCACCGGGTCGCTTTTGGTCGGCTTCCGGAAATACATCTGTTTGACCACATTCATATAGTAAAACAGGGAGATCACGCTGGTCAAGACCGCCACCCCCACCAACCAGTAATACCCTTTCTGGATGGCGGCCATGAAGAGAAGATACTTGCCCACAAAGCCGGCTAAGGGGGGAATCCCGACTAAGGAGAGAAAGAATATAACCAGCGAGATCGCCAGAAACGGGGAGCGCCGGGACAGTCCGGCATATTCGCAGATCTCATCGGTCCCGGAATGGTTGTAGAAGGCAATGACGACCGCGAAGGCTCCGATATTGGCAAACATGTACACCAAGAGGTAGAGAATCATGGAGGTGGTGGAGAGTTCCGAGGCCGCCGAAAGCGCCACTAGAATATATCCCACCTGGGCGATGGAGGAATAGGCTAACATCCTCTTGATGTTGGATTGTCTGATGGCGACGATGTTCCCTAAGACCATGGCCATGGTCGCCAGAGCCATAAAGAGGGAAATCCACTCGGAGGTGACCGCCAGAAGGGAACCGAAGAAGACCCGCACCATCGCCGCCAGTCCCGCCCCCTTAGAGGCCACCGAAAGATAGGCGGTGATGGGCGTGGGGGCACCCTCGTAAACATCGGGAGCCCACATGTGGAAGGGAACTGCCGCCAACTTGAAGCTGAAGCCGGCGATGATGAAGACCAACGAGATCACCAGAAGCGGTCCCGGAAAAGCAGAGGCAACCAGCTCCGCCTGGATCCCTTTCAGAACCGTGGTGCCGGTGATGCCGTAAAGCAGGCTGATGCCGTAAAGCAGTATCGCCGAGGAGGCCGCCCCTAATATCATGTATTTCAACCCGGCCTCGCTCGATTTCAACTCCGTCTTCAGGTAGGCAGACAGGACGAACAGGCTTATGGTGGTCAGCTCCAGGGAGACATACATGCTCAGAAGCTCTCGGGAGGCCGCCAAAAACATCATGCCCACCGTCGAGAGAAGGATGAGAGCATAGTATTCTCCCTGATGTTTTATCCTCTCCCTGGCGAAGTCTATGGAGGTGGATATGGCCAGGAACGCTGAACCCAAAAAGATGATGGCAAAAGAGAGAGAGTAGTAATCGGCGCTGAACATCTCTCCGAAGACCTGCCCCTGCCCGGAGATTACCACTAAGACAACGGTTATAACTATCCCCACGAGCGACAGAGGTCCGAGACGGTGCTTCTTCTCCTCGGCGGTGAGGAAATCTACGAACAAGACCAGAAGTGCCCACAGAAAAAGAAAGATTTCCGGTATTATCAAAGCCAAATTCATCGAAGTAGTCTTCTAACTGTCTTTCTAGTTCCTTTTCCTTATCCCGATCCGTCCGGAAAGAGACTGCTTGTCAGCCTACATGCCCATCACACGAATCAGATTCTCGAGAGTCGCCGAGATGATATCGACCAGGGGCTTGGGATAGACGCCCACCAGAATGGTCAGAATTCCCAGCGGCACCAAGGTGAAGATCTCGCGACCGTTGATCTCGGTGAGCCCCTCCCATTTGACGTTGAAGGGACCCAGAAATATCCGCTGGACCATCCGCAAAACATATCCGGCGGTTATCACCACGCCTAAGACCGCCAGCACCACCATCCAGGTGGGAACGAAGTTAGAGCCGAAAGCCCCGATGAAGATCATGAATTCGGACACGAAGCCTGAGAGTCCCGGAAGGCCTAAGGAGCCCATGGCAAAGAGGGTGAATATGCCGGTGTACAAGGGAAGTTTTACTCCCAGGCCTCCGAAGGCGGCAATCTCCCTGGTGTGGGCTCGGTCGTATAGGATCCCGACCAGCAAAAACATCGCCCCGGTGAGGCAGCCGTGAGAGAACATCTGGAAGACACAGCCGGCAAATCCGGTGACTGAGAGGGCGGCTAAACCCAGGACGCAAAAGCCCATGTGTGAGACTGAAGAGTAAGCCACCAGCTTTTTCAAGTCCTTCTGAGCCATCGAGACCAAAGCTCCATATACGATACCTATCACCGCGATCACCCCTATCGGTATGGCGTAGTAAACCGCCGCCTCCGGAAACATCGGGTAACTGATCCGGAGCAGACCATAAAGCCCCATCTTCAAGAGGATCCCCGCCAGGATGACGGAGACCGCGGTGGGCGCTTCTACGTGAGCGTCCGGCAACCAGGTATGGAACGGCCACATCGGAACCTTAATGGCGAAAGCGATGAAGAAAAGAGGAAACAGCACGATCTGGAAGGCGTGAGTGTAGGTGCTGTTATACTCGATGAGGGTCAGCATGTTCAGGGTGTGCGGCTCCACCGCGAAGTAGAGCACCAGGATTCCCACCAGCATGAAGACCGATCCGAACAGGGTGTATAGAAAGAATTTTATGGCCGCATATTCCTTTCTGGGTCCACCCCAGACTCCGATCAGAAAATACATCGGCACCAGCATGATCTCCCAGAAGATATAGAATAAGAAGAAATCCAGGGCACAAAAGACCCCCATCATGCCGGTTTCCAAAAGAAGGAAGAAGGCGAAGTACTCCTTAACTCTCTCCTGAATGTTGAAGGAGGCCACTATGGAGACGAAAGACAAGAGTGCTGTCAAAAACAGCATCGGCACCGAGATGCCGTCGGCACCCATAAAGTAGCTGATGCCGATGGAGGGGATCCACTCGTGCTGCTCGATGAACTGAAAGTCGGGAACAGAACCGTCATATTTGGCCAGCATCACAATCGAGAGCAAAAGCGGTATGAAGCTGAAAAAGGCCGACTCCCAACGGATCAGTTGAACGCTCTCCTTCTTGGTGAACATTACCGCAATCATCCCTAAAAGGGGAATGAAGGTCATGTAGGTCAATATGGGAAAATCCATAATGGCGTAATCTCCTGCTTTATCTTCTCAACACCGATATTTCCAGATTCAGATGTTACCTAATACAGAAACCTTATCAGTATGAACACCACTAATCCTAAAAAGATCACAAAGGCGTAATTCTGCAGCTGTCCGGTCTGAATTCTCCTCAGGCCCCCTCCGAAAGCGCGTATGGTGTAACCCAGACCGTTGACGGCGCCGTCGACCACGTGAGTGTCGAACCTCTCCTTGGCCCAGGATAGAAACAGGGTGAAATCTCCGAAGAAGTCCACCAGCCAGTCGATCACTCCCAGGTCGAACTTGAACAGCTTCTCTGTTAAACGATAGGTCGGCTCGATGATTGTAGCCATATACAGCTCATCAAAGTAATACTTGTTGAACAAGACCCTGTATATCCGCCTGAATCTCTCCGCCATCTTAACCGGCGAGATGGAGCCTTTGTAATACATCAGGTATGCTAGATAGATTCCCGAGAGAGCGACGATGGTCGAGATTACCATCAGTATGTAGTTGGGCGCAACGTGGTGGGGATGCTCAAAGAAGACGAAGGAGCCGTATCCGTGCTTTAGCCAGGGTATCCCCACCCAACCCACAGTTATGGATAAGAATGCGAGTATGACCAACGGGATTGTCATGTTCTTCGGCGACTCCCGGGCGTGGTCATACTTTTCCTGAACTTTAGGTTTGCCGGTGAAAACCATGAAGCACAGCCGGAACATGTAGAAGGCAGTCATGAAAGCCGCCATCATTGCGACTACAAGCAGAATGTAGTGACCACCCTCCAACGCCACCGCGAAGATCTCGTCCTTGCTCCAGAAACCGGATAGCGGGAAGATTCCGGCTATAGAGAAGGAGGCTATGAAGAAGGTCACTGTGGTGATCTTCATCTTCTTCCCGAGGCCACCCATCACTTGGATGTCATTGGTGTGCACGGCGTGGATGACCGAGCCGGCACCCAGAAACAGAAGCGCCTTGAAGCAGGCGTGGGTCATCAGATGGAAAGTCCCGGCGGTGTAACCGCCCATACCTAAAGCCAGCATCATGTAACCCAACTGCGATATGGTGGAATAGGCTAATACTCTCTTGATATCGTTCTGAACCAGGCCGATGGAGGCCGCCATGAAAGCAGTAAAGGCCCCGATTATGGCCACCACCATCGCCATCGTATGGGAGGTTATGACAAGTGGCATGAGGCGCGCCGTCAGGTATACTCCGGCGGCGACCATGGTGGCAGCGTGAATCAACGCTGAGACTGGTGTCGGACCCTCCATAGCATCTGGCAACCATACGTGCAACGGAAACTGCGCCGACTTTCCGATGGCACCGCAGAACATGAGAAGTCCGGCCGCAGTTATTGTCCCCAGGGCAATCTCGTGATGATGCATCTTGTCGAAAATCTCCGCCATGTTGAGGGTGCCAGCGGCGAAGAACATCACCAGAAGACCAATCAGGAACCCGAAGTCGCCAATCTTGGTGGTTATGAAGGCTTTCTTGCCGGCATCGGAAGCGATCTTTTTCTCGAACCAGAAACCGATCAGAAAGTAGGAGGTCAATCCCACCAGCTCCCAGAAGATGAACATGGTGAAGAAACTGCCAGCCACCACCAGGCCCAACATCGAGAAGGCGAAGAGCGACATGTAGGCATAATAGCGAGCGAAACGCGGGTCTCCATGCATGTAGCCGAGAGAGTAAATCTGGATTAAGGAGGCCACCAGCGACACCATCACCACCATCACCGCCGTCAGGGGATCAATATACATCACCATCGGGAGCTTGAAGGACTCCATGAATATCCAGTTGATAGCGAATTCCTGGGGCTGGGGATTCCCTAAGACCTCAGCCAGGACCGCAGCGGACAGCGCCAGTGAACCAGAGATGGCCGCAATCGAGGTGTAGGAAGAGGCCTTGTTGCTCCGGATCAAGAAGAAGACGATCAGGACGAATGAAAGAAGCGGCAAGGCCGGTATCAGCCAGCTATACGGAAGCATCTTTGTTTCTCTTTTCTACCATGGGGAAGGACACTGAGCTACGCCGACAGGTTCACTGTTCGTGGTTCATAGTTAACGGTTCACAACTAACGGATAATCTCCTGTTCCCTGTCTACTGTCTACTGTTTGCTGTCTCCTATTCCCTATTTCCTGTTTCCTGTCCCCTGTTTCCTGTCTCCTGTCTCCTGTTCCCTATCTACCATTTCATGAAGTTGATGTTGTCAACTTCTATTCCTTTATAGTTTCTATATATCAAGAGCACAATTGCCAGACCGACAGCGGCCTCGGCGGCGGCGATGGTGATCACGAAAATCGAAAAAATCTGCCCGATGAACTCGTTCGGGGTGATGAATTTTGAAAAGGCTACGAAATTGATATTGGCGGCGTTGAACATCAACTCGATGGACATCAAGACGCCGACCGCATTCCTTCTGGTCAAAAGACCATACATCCCTATCATCAGAAGGATTGCGCTTAGTATAAGATAGTGATACAGAGTCACCCTAATCTCTCCTGCTTATCACGATGGCACCGACCAGCGCCACCAGCAAAACCACCGACACGACCTCGAAAGGCAAAACATATACGGTCATTAAAGCTCGCCCCAGCTCCGTCGCCGAGGGGCTCACTCCCGAGGAACTTGCGACCTCCCAGGTGGTCTTTGAGAGAGCCAGAAGCGTCAGAACTAAGAGCGATAAGATGATGAAAAGCGCCGCTATCGGCTGATCGTTCACCTGCCGGATGGTCTTGCCGGTCAACTGATGAGTCAGCATCACCGCGAAAATCATGAGGATGGTCACCGCCCCCACATATATCAGAACCTGCACCGCGGCGATGAACTCCGCCTCCAGAAGAATGTATATTCCGGCAATGCTGAACAGACACAAGACTAAAAAGAGTGCGCAGTGGAAAATGTTCCTTAAGGTGACGACCATCAAAGCTGAGCCGAGGATCAAGACTGCCAATATGTAGAAGGCTAAGTCAAACATGGATTAGGCCTCGGACTTATCCTCCCCTGGAGATTCCTTGGGGCTCTCTTCGGGCTTTGGAGATGCTGGTTTTTCGGGCCTAGGTGAAGTTGGATCTGCATTCGGAGCAGCCTTGGCCTTCGGCACCGGTTTCTTCCTCTTCTCGTAAGGAACGTCTCGACCCAGTTCCTGCAGAAAGTCCCTATCGTAAAGAAGCGTCTTCTGGTCATACACCGAGAACTCGTATTTGCCGGTTAGTTTGATGGCGTCGAAATTGCAGGCTTCCTCGCAGAGCCCACAGAAGGCGCAGATGGTGTTATCGATCTCGAACTTCACCGGATATCTCTTCTTCGTCTCGGGGTCCGGCTCCTCAGACCTCTGCAGATCGATGGCGTAGACCGGACAGATCCGAGCACACGCCATGCACGCGGTACAGTTAAGTTTACCGGTCTCCAGATCGGAAAGCAGCACCACCACTCCCCTGCTGCGCTCGAACATCGGCATCCGCTCGTCGGGATACTGCAGCGTGATGGCCTTGTGCCCCAGATGCTTGAAGACCGTCAAAAGCCCCAGAATGAGGTTGTAAACTCCCGACCAAACCTGTCTTGCTGCTCTCATTCGAACAGATAGATCAAAAAGCCAGTTACAATTATATTTAAAAAGGCCAAAGGCAACAGGAACTTCCAGGCGAAGGCCATCAGGTGGTCAACTCGCAGACGCGGAAAGGTCCACCGGAACCACATCAGAACGAAGACTAAAAGTAAGCTCTTGCCTAAGAACCAGACCCAGCTGGGGATAAAAGACAGAAACTCGAAGGGAGGAT
>JBHIBM010000013.1:0-16874 GCA_046759085.1 Candidatus Zixiibacteriota bacterium | reverse complement strand
CGGATTCATTGACTTTGATACCCAAAGGGGGTACCATGTTATTCCCCATCCCTTTTCGCAAAGAAATGTTAGTGAGTTTCAATCCAGGCTTCTCAAGGGAGATCCTCAACTACCGACTGCTCAACACCGAGGTCCTCTTGCAGTCCTCGCCTTTAATCTCTTGCTCTCAAGAAGCTTTTTTCTATCTTAGCGCAGTGAAACGATAGAGTTTCAGAGAGGCTGGAATTGGTCCTGCTCTGGTTTTTTCTAATTGCATCCCTTCTATATTTCCTCGTCGCCTCCGTTTTGGCCGTGGCAAGGAACAAGTTCCCACCCCAGAACACCGACTACCTCCCTTTCGTATCAGTGGTCATATCCGCCCGCAACGAAGGCAGCACAATTGGACCGTGCCTCGATTCCCTCTTCGCACAGGACTACCCCGAAGACCTCTTTGAAGTGATAGCAGTTGATGATCGTTCCACCGATAACACCGCAGAGATTCTGCAATCCTACCAGGCGAGGTATCCCCGGCTGAAAGTGATAACGATACGAGAGGAGCCCGAGGGGCTAACCGGCAAGCAAGTCGCCATGGACGCCGGGATAAATCAAGCTCGAGGAGACATCGTAATGACCACCGATGGGGATTGCCTGCTTCCGCCCGGCTGGATCTCGGAGACAGTCAGATATTTCTCGCCGGAGGTCGGGATGGTGGCCGGCTTCTCTCACTGTGGCTTTCGCTCCCTCTTTTCCGGGATCCAGTCCTGTGATCATATCTTTCTGGAAGGGGTAGCTTCTACGTTCGTGACTTTGGGAAATCCTCAGAGTTGTATCGGGAACAATCTCTCCTTTCGGAAAGAGATCTATCAGAACTTGGGAGGTTTTAAAGAGATCGGTTTCACCGTCACCGAGGACGCCGCCTTGATGCAGGGAATCTTCGCCCAGACCGGGTCGAAAATCCTCTTCCCTCAAAACCACAGAACCCTGGTAGTGTGTGAAGCTGCGAAGAATTTGGGAGATTTCTTCCGTCAGCGAAAAAGGTGGCTTCTGGGTGGGATCAAGATCCGCAGGCTCACCTGTGCAATGGCGATAGTCGCCTTTTTGAGAAACCTCCTCTTCCTGTTTTCACCGCTTTTCTTGATCTTTCAAACCTCCCTCACGCCACTCATATGGGCTTGGACACTCACATTGGTGTCCGATTTCCTAATTTTGTTCAAGCACCGAGCTCTCTTGGGAACCGGTAAGCTTCTCACTTACTATCTCCCCTTTCAACTCTTTTATCCATTACATACAAGCGTTCTGGGATTGAGCGTGATCTTCGGCTCGAAAAAGGTGCACTGGAAGGAAAGGGAATACTCTCCCCGCTGAAACCGTTAATTGCCCGGTGTTGATTGAAGTGCAGAAGGCAGTTTCCCGCGTCGGGATCAGGAGATGGATAGATGTGTCAGATTACCTCCACGGCCTCGCTTTTCACCCAGCCTTTCACCCCGTTGTCCAGGGTGATGCGGCAATATGCCTCCCGTCTCTCATCGATGGAGAACTCTAACCCCTCATGGCCAGTGAACTGTAAGGTGAAATCCTCCCCGGGACCGCTGTATATCTTGGCTTCCGGAGAAGTGAGAACGCCGCGAGTTTCAGTCTCCTGATTGTAGATTTTGGCGGCAGTGGGAATGCTTATGATCAAAAGCAGGCAGACAAATATTGTTGCCAGAGTGACAAAAACTCGGGTCCTGTGGCGACTCAGAAAATGAAGCCCCCAGAGGCAGAGAGTCCCCCAGAAAAGGATAGTCCAGGTCAAGAAGACCTCCTCGGCGCTGAAAGCCGAGAGGATTCCCCGGAATAAAGAGGCGAAGAAGCTCACCCGGGGATACTCTAACCGGTCGATTGTGAACTGCTTGGCGAAGGCCAAGTTGGTTTTGGTCTCCTGATCCCGGGGATTGAGTTCTAAAGCTCTCCGATAGGATGCTATCGCCCTACCCACCTGCCCCCCTTTGAAATAGGCATTGCCCAGATTGTAGTGAATCTCGACGCTCTCAAATCCGGTGTTTAGAATTGCCCCATAATCCTCAACGGCACCCTTATAATCAGCGCGGTCATATTTCACACTTGCGGAGTTGAAGAGGGAATCGACCGGCCGGGTCCTCTGGCCCCACGCTACTGCGTTGAGCAGAAGTAATAGGAACAGCAACTTCCTCATCAGCCCTTCAAGACCTCCTCTAAGTTGTCGATCAGCTCTTGAGCTCTCCGCAGAAGCTCCTCTCTCCGGGCGGGATTATCGGAGGTGGGAGCGAAGCGCGCGAAGTCGCAATCCTGAAGCAGGGACTTGACCTCCTGAATCATTTCTGAAGATGCTCCCCGACTTCTCATTTTCTGCTCGACCATCTGAGAGGTCAAGCCTGCAGCCGGGAGGTTGAATTTGTCACCGAGGTAACCGCCCAGGGCATTTGTTATCTCGGCGTAAAAATCGGAAGGCTTCTCAGCGGATAGAAGTCTCCGGGCAGCCTTAAATCTTCTGGCACTCGTCCTCTTTGCTCTCCTTTCGCGGGCGTAAGCGAGATCAGCGTTCAACCTCTCCCTGCGGTTAGAATAAATCCAGCAGAAGGCCAGAAAACCGAGCGGAAGAAGTTGCAGAAGTAAGAACCAAACCTGCCGATAAAGTGCCCCCCGCGTTGAAGGGGGAGACAACTTGGTCTTGAGATACAGAAGGTCTTTGATGCCAGCCCCAATCTCGGAGTAGCTCACCCCCGGAACCTCGGCCACCAGAGGTTGAGTGGAGGGGAGAGAGGTGATTACCAAGGGCTTGGTGGTGACGGTCTCATAAGCCTTACTCTCCGGGTTGAAGAAGGTGTATTTTATCGCCGGAAAGCTGAATTTCCCTGGCGACTTCGGTATGAATACCTCCTCGAAGATTTTGCTCCCGGAGATCCTGTCGCTGCGGTTGTTGACGTTCTCGGAGCTTCCGGAGCTGTAATGCCGGAAGTCGGGCAGCTCTGGAAACCTGGGCGGCCCGATCGTCTTTATGTTCCCGACTCCGGAAACCTTGATTCTCATAGTAATCGGCTGATTCATCTCCACCTTGGCGGTGTCGGCCCCAAGTGAAATCTTGAAGGAACCGACTGCACCGGCGAAGTTCGGCAACTCACCGATCTGGGGAAGCGGCAGAACCTTCACCGACAAAGAATCACTTTTCAATCTGACCTCTCTACCGCGGGCAAATCCAAAGAAATCATCATCGAAGATGCTGAAGGGGTCGCGTCTCCGCCTGCGCCCTTCGACCGTAACCCTAAGCTCGAATGGTTCAACGGTGAATTCCCCGGAGGCAGTGGCGAAGAGGGCTTTTTTAATTTCGTGGACCAGGTAACGTTTGCCCTCAATCACCTGATAATACTGTTTCTGAGGGGATAGCTCCTCCACCCAGAAGCCGGTGTAAGAAGGGGAGGTAAGTTGAGGCTGATCTAAAAGCCTGACGGAGGTGTAGAACTTGAGATTTAAGGTTATCTGTTCCCCGACGAAAGCCTCTTTCTTGTCTAATTTGGATTGGAGGAAAAGCTCGCCTCCACCGGCGAGGGCTTCTCCCTTTATCTCCCCCCCGGAGGGGATCTTTCTCGTCAAAGGTCTGCCCGCTTTGACGACGATCTTTATCGGCTGAGTCTGATAGGTCTGACCCTGGTATTTCAGAGTAACGGCTCCGATGTAGAACTGCCCCTCCTTCTTGGGAACCATGGTGTAGTTGTAAATCACCGAGGAGGAGACCTTTCCATTCACAAAGCTGAAACTTGTAGAGCGTCCCGAAGAGTAAACCTCGAAGTCCTCGATTACCGGCAGCTCTGGATCAGGCAGATCACGCTTTCCGGATACCTCGATTGTCAAGGTGATCTGATCCTCTAAGGTGACCTCGGTCTTGTCGACGTAAGCCCGGAAAGACAAGTCCTGAGCGAGAACACCGCTGGCGCAAACAAAAGCAGTAAGAAGACAGACCAGTGAGAAGTTAAACCCTTTCCCCATTTTTCTACCAGTCTTTCAACACTCTTCTGGAAGCGCCAGTGAATCTGCGTTGCTCTTTCTGGAGTTCTTTTTCGTCATCTTTCAGAGCGTTTAGGATCCTTTCGGCCTCCTCCCTGCTCATCCCCTCCTTCGGTTCCGGCTGCACTTGCGGCTGTTGTTGCGCAGAATCCATTTGAGCTTGCTGTTGTTGCTGCTGCTGTTCCATTTGTTGAGATTCATCCTGCTCTTTTTCATCCTGTTCCCCCTGTTGTTTCTCTCCCTCCTTGTCCTGTCCTTCTTGTTGCTTCTGCTGGTCCATCATCTCTTTCAACTCTCTACGCACGAACTCCAGATTGTATTTGGCCTCCATATCATCGGGAGTGAGATCCAGGCATTTCTCGTATGCTTGAATCGCCTCCGCCAACTTCCCTGCACGATAGAGCGAGTTCCCCTGGTTATAATAGGTTTGAGCCTCCAGTTTCGGATTCTCGGTGTAGAAGGCCTTATTGTATCTCTCAATCGCCTCTTCATACCTTTCCTGTTGATAGAGAGTGTTGGCCATGTTGTAATGAAGCTTCGGCTCTTCCGGCTTTTCGATTTCCGCGTCCTGATAATGCCTCATAGCCGAGTCATAGTCACCCTTCCCGAACGACTTGTTTCCGGCTTTGACAGCGCCGGAGAAGTCATCAGCTGAGGAGGTGTGAACGCCCAGGAGAGCAAAACTCAAAAGCAAAATTACGATGACAACCGGTCGATATCTCATAATCTTCAAGCTACCCTATTTCAGCTTCAATCGAGTTCGTCTTACGCACCCTCTTCCTGTCGGTGATAAAGGCCTCCAGGGCGAAACATACGACGGCCAGGAAAAGAGGATACTGAAAACGGTCTTCGTACTGAGTCATCAGGCGGCTGGCCAGCTCCTTTTTCTCCATCCCGGAGACCTCCTCGTAGATTTTATCCAGCTCCATCTCCCCGTAAGTCGCGCGGTAATACTTCCCCCTGGTAGCGAGAGCGATCTTCTGCAGGGCGACCTCGTCTAACTTGCTCAAGACCACGGAGCCTGTGCGGTCTTTCTTAAAGCCTTGCATCTGACCCTGCTTGCCCCTCAAAGGGATCGGTTCCCCGGCGGGCGAGCCAACGCCGATGGTGTAAATCTTGATGCCCTCCCTGGCGGCAGCTTCTGCGGCAGACTCCAAATCCCCCTCATGGTCTTCCCCGTCGGTGATGAGAATCAAAACCTTGTATTTCCTCTCCTTCTGATTGAAAGCCTTCACCGAGATGTTTACGGCGCTTGCGATGGCGGTTCCCGGGACCGGGATCGACCTTTCATCCATTATCTCTAAGAACATCTTGGCGGCACCGTAATCCAGAGTCAAAGGGCACTGGACGAAGGCCTCCCCGGCGAAAACTACCAACCCGATCCGGTCGCCCTCCAGTTTATCCAAGAGAGTGCGGATCTCCTGTTTGGCCTTCTCCAAGCGGTTAGGCTTGATGTCCTCCGTCAACATCGAGATGGAGGTGTCCAGGGCAATCACCAAATCCAGGCCTTGCCTTTTCATCATCATCAACCTTGTACCGAGTTGAGGACGAGCAGCGGAGATTACCAGAAGGAAAATCCCGATGAAGAGCAAAGCCACCTTCAATCTCCTCTTTCTGGTGCTGACCG
Source organism: Candidatus Zixiibacteriota bacterium (assembly GCA_046759085.1). GTDB lineage: Bacteria > Zixibacteria > MSB-5A5 > DG-27 > DG-27 > DG-27. The sequence continues at coordinate 11,248 of JBHIBM010000013.1, read as the reverse complement.
AGCCGGACAGCTTCGCAATCAGATCCAGGTTACCAAAAACCTCCTTGGCTCTCTTTCTCCGATATGAGGCCCAGAGAAAAAGGAGCCACAAAACGGGCAGGATGAAAAGTCCATAGAGATATATGGGCTGAGCGAATCTCACCTTAAGGAATCCTACGAAACTTGCTGTTTGCCAGTACAAGCTCCAGACAGAGGAAAAGGAAACCGTAGAGCGCAAAATAGCCAAAAAGCTCGCTGAACTGCATATACTCCTTCACCTTGATTTCGGTCTTCTCTAAGGCGCTTATCTCTTCGTAAATTCTCTTGAGGCCCTCGGTGTCCTTGGCCCGGAAGTATCTCCCCTCAGTTGTGGAAGCGATCTTCCTTAAGCTCTCCTCGTCCAGTTGCACTTGCAGGGGGACATATCTCCGCCCGAAGAGGGGGTCATCGACCGGATAGAGAGCCACCCCGGGCTTGCCGGCACCGATGGCGTAAATCTTGATGTCGAAAGTTCTCGCCAACTGTGCCGCGGTTAAGGGGTCGATCTCCCCGGCGTTGTTCACGCCATCGGTCAGAAGGATAATCACCTTGCTTTTGGCATTGGAATCCCTCAGGCGATTGACGGCGTTTGCAATTGACAGCCCGATAGCGGTGCCGTCCTCGATCATCCCGAAATCGACCTGCTCCAAGAAGCTCAATAACACTCCATAATCTAAAGTCAATGGACACTGGGTGAAGCTCTGCCTGGAGAAAACCACCAGCCCGATGCGATCGGAGGTGCGGTCGGCGATGAAATCCCGGATCACTCCTTTGGCGGCATAGAGCCGATTATGGGGCTTGAAATCCTCCGCCCGCATGCTCCCCGAGATATCTAAGACCAACATAATGTCGACTCCCTCGGTCTCCACATCGAAGCTCTTTCTGCCCGACTGAGGCCTTGCTAAAGCGAGAATCAGAATGTGTCTCAGCTTCAGAGTGGTGGAGGGCCTGAGTTTCCTGACCAGATTCAGGTCCGAATATCTGATGCTTGCTCCCTGACCCTTAGTTTTCCTGAAATACCATAAAAGGTAAAGGGGCACCAGAAAGAGTAATATCAGAAATATCGGGCTAGCAAATTTGAACATTTAGAATGTCCCCCTGGCGGAGGCCAGGGGGCTACCCGGTGAAACTACGGGGTAGCCCAGCGGCCTCTGTCACCGGGTTTGGATTCTCTGGAAACTCACATCAGTTTCCACCACAAAAGACAATCCGTAGGGGTCGGAATTCATCCGACCCAGATGGGGGCGGCGATAAATTCACCGCCCTACGGGTTTGACTGGGTTTTGGAAACCTGAAGGTCTCCGCTACAACGTTTCCGCATTCACCTCCTCAGGTTTGACAACGGCTTCCTCTGCAACTACGACCGGAATCGTCTCCTCCACAATATACTTGGCGGAGGCGAAATCGTTCTCGATCTCTTCACTTGAGGGAATGTATTTCGCAAACTTCACCAAATCGGCGGACTCTAAGAAATTCGCGGCCCTGTTGTAGAGCCAGCTATCAAAGCGGGCTTTCCTCATATTCTGCTTGATTTCGTAAGTGGTCATATCGACGGCGGCGATTCGGAAACGCCTCTCTATATACCGTTTCACGATTTCGGAAAGCCCGAGGTAGTAGAACTTCACCTCCCCCCTTTCGAGCAAATCGGAAGCCTCTAATTCCGACAGAGCCGATAAAGCCTCCTCCCAGGCGGGAATCGGAGGTTCGGCTTTTTCCTCCTCTGGTTTGGGATGTAGTTTTCTGTAACGCCAATACCATATACCACCACCAAGCAGAAGTAGAACTGCGGCGATGATGATGTAGGGTAGGTAGTCTGCCGGTACGCTCGCCTGCGGTTTGAGTCCCCTTATGTCGGTGGTGTCCTCAGCGGAGGCGATGACCGATTCGACCATAATCGTCAAAGGCTCGGAGGTGATGCTATGTTCGACGCTGTCCGCAGTCAGGTATCCAATCTCCAGAGGCGGAATGACGTATTCGCCGGTGGTGAAGGTCGTGATGACATATTCACTCTTGTTTACAATCTGCCCCCGCTTATTCTTCTTCTCAGGATAGGTCTTGTAGTCCTTGACCTCGAAGGCTCCCAAATTCGCTCCCAAGTTGAGAGGCAGAAGATCAATCGAGGGGTCGTAGATTATCTCCAAGGTGTAAAGGACTCGGTCACCGATGGTGATGGTGGACTTATCCACCATTGAGTTCACCCGGATTAACTCCTCTTCCGCGGACAAGAGGGCTGTCGTTCCACCCAGAACGATTAAGATTAGAATGAACAGATTCTTCCTATTGAGAATCATAACTGATCTTCGAAAATCTCAACCTTCTCAGCTTTCATCAATCTAGCGATCAACTTGTCGAATTCTTCCTGAGAGCGCTCCTGTTGGAGTTTGATTCTGGCTAAGTCTTTGACCTCTTGGAAGGATTTATCCCCAAACTCATCCTCGTGTGCCTGATAATACAACTCCGCATCACTATCACTGACCTCTATCTTGGAGTAAACCTCCTCCTGAAGTATCTTCTGAACCATAAGCTGTCTTTTCACATCCTCCAGACCCTTCAGAACTTCCGGGTCTTTGTCGTAACCTTTCCTCAGAGCAGAATCGTAGAGCAGCTCCGCTCCTACATACTGTTTCAGAAACTCCAGTCTTCTTTCTCTAGTATTTGTCTCCTTCTGGGCGAAATCCGGCAGCCGGCTGATCTGCTCTTCTAACTCGCTGACGGTGACCTCTCTTTTTCCAATTCTCGCCACCACCTTGCCACGCGGTGTTTTCGGTTTCTCACTAGTGGAAGTCTCCCTTTCCAATTCTCTTTGGGCATCGAAGGAGCGCCCCAGTCTCTCGTAGCACTCGACCAACTTTAGGCTCAACTCTCTCTCCAGATGTTCCTCCGGTTTCAAGAGCTTCGCCCTGAGAAATCTGGCGGCGGCGTTCTCATACTCACTGAGCCTCTCCATATAGATTTTACCGACAAGGTAATTGAGGTTTGCGCTCTTCTTTTCAGACAACTTGCCGGTTTCCAAAATCCGGTCGTATTCGGCGATCGCCTGGGAGTAAAGCCTATTGTCGGCGAGAGCATTCGCATATTCCTGCATCCTGTCAATATCTGCTTCCGCCTCCCCTCTGCACAGAGACCTAACGATCAGAAATGCCTGAGCTGCAAGGATCAGAAGCAATAGAATCCACAGGATCGGTGAGTAAGTCTTACTCTCTTTCATCTTCTAACGGAAACGTTTCGCCCGCATTCGGAAAAACCTCACCAAAGGTTCAACGTAGGATTCGGAAGTGAGAATATCTATATGGTCGATGTTTATGGAGCGAAAGAGACGATTTCTCTCGGCCTCCTCCTGAGCGTTGTAGTCGCAAAAATACTCTCTCACCCGCAAATCGTTGGTATCGATTAACATTTGCTCCCCGGTCTCGGAATCCTCTAACTCGATTAAGCCGATCTTGGGAAGCTCCACCTCCCTGAGGTCGGTGATCTTTATGGCGACGATATCGTGCCTGCGGTTCGCCATCTTCAATGACCTTTCGAAACCCTTGTTGAGAAAGTCTGAGATCAGAAAAACCACCGCCCTTTTAGTCAACACCTGGGAGAGGAAAGTGAGAGCCTGGTCGATATCGGTGCCTCGACCTTGAGGCTTAAAATAGAGCATCTCCCGTATCAGACGAAGGACGTGTTGTTGTCCCTTCTTGGGGGGGACGAATTTCTCCACCTGGTCGGTGAAGAGAATAAGCCCCACGTTGTCGTTGTTCTTTATGGCTGAGAAAGCGAGAAGAGCGCCGATTTCAGCGGCGATTTCCTCCTTCAGGCTTCTGGTGGTGCCGAACATCCCGGAACGGGAGAGGTCCACCAACAGAACCACCGTCAACTCCCTCTCCTCCCTGAACTTCTTGATGAAAGGAAAACCGTATCGGGCGGTCACATTCCAGTCGATGTTCCTGACATCATCTCCGGGCTGATATTCCCGCACCTCGATGAATTCCATCCCCTGCCCCTTAAAGGTAGAGTGGTATTGACCGGAGAAGACGTCGTTGACCAAGCGGTTGGTTGAGATCTCAATCCGCCGAATCTTTTTTATGAGTTCCTTGGGTATCATTCTCGAATTCAAACTGTGGTGTCAAATGCCTACATTTGACACCCAGAGTAACCTTACCGCACAGCAGAACTGCGAACTGTGAACAGTGAACCGTTAACTGGTCACGGTACTTCAATATGATCGAAGACCTGCTTCACAATATGCTCGGAGGTAACCTCCTCCGCCTCGGCCTCGTAGGTTACGATTATCCTGTGCCGCAGGACATCCATCCCGATTGACTTCACATCCTCCGGGGTGACATAACCTCGACCCCTTAAGAATGCGTGCGCCTTCCCTGCCACATTGAGATAGATCGTGGCTCTGGGAGAGGCCCCATAGGCGATCAGATCTTTCAGCTCCAGACCGTACTCCTCCGGATTCCGAGTCGCCATTACGATGTTGACGATATACTCCTTGACCTTCTGATCGATGTAAACCTCGTGAACCACCTTGCGGGCTTTGAGGATGTCCTCCGGGGAGATCACCCTGTTGGCCTCGTAAGTCTCCCCTATCGTCATCCGATTCTGGATCTCCATCTCCTCTTCCTTGTCAGGATATGTGACGGAGAGTTTTAGCATAAAGCGATCGACCTGCGCCTCAGGAAGTGGGTAAGTCCCCTCCTGCTCAATCGGATTCTGAGTCGCCAAAACCAGGAAGGGTTGATCCAGCTTAAAAGTGTTCTCTCCGATGGTGACCTGCCTCTCCTGCATCGCCTCCAAAAGGGCACTCTGAACCTTCGCCGGGGCTCTGTTTATCTCATCAGCCAAGATTATGTTTGCGAAGATCGGTCCCTTCTTAGTGGTGAAGCCGCCGTCCTGAGGGTTGTAGATTAAGGTGCCGATCAAATCCGCCGGCAATAGATCCGGTGTGAACTGAATCCGCTGGAACTTGGTCTGGATTGCGTCCGAGAGAGTTTTGACCGAGAGGGTCTTGGCTAAGCCCGGCACCCCCTCGATCAAGATATGCCCGTCGGCCAAGAGCCCCACCAGAAGCCGTTCGACCAGGTAATTCTGGCCGACGATCACCTTGCCGATCTCGTCGGTCAACTGCTTAATGAAAACCGACTCTTTTTCTACTTTTTCCTGAATGACCTTTATGTCCTGATGCATTCACGCCTCCGAAATCAAGCCATCTTCTTCGAACCACTCACAGTTAAATGTATTTTTTACTATCCATCAACCCTCTGGTTCCAGAACTTCTCTCAAGAGGGACAAAATCTCTTTTTTCTCCTCCTGCGACGATTCCTTGAAGCCAAAGCGGACCTGGTCACAGGTTTCCAGGACCTTCTTAAGACTCTCTGAAACGCCTTGGGGTAACTGCTTCTGTTCTAACTCTGCCACGACGTCAGCGGTAGTCGACGACCTTCCAGCCAACTCAAGTTTTTCCCGGAGAAAGTCTAAGGTGATCGACCTAACTCCGCCGTAGAACTCTTCGGAAGGGTGATTCCCCAGTCCGCTCTCGATTTCGCTGAGTTCCTTCAGGAGCCGCTCTTCCAATGTCGGAGGGGAAACCTCTAACGTGGAAACCGCCATGCTTTGACGTTTGGAGACAACAGCGCGATTTATCAAAAAAATAGAAATAACGCCAACAATGGCAATCACCACTATCAATGGCAGGACACCGAACTTGAGCCCTTTTGGGGAGGTTGGAGGAGTTATTTCTAACTGTATCGGTTGTGTCTCTAAAAAAGAGCTCTCTCCGGTCTGGGCATTTCTGTAATTTACCTGAACTCCACCGATGGTAGCCACTCCCTGAGATTCTCCTCTCAGCGCAAATTCATATTTTCGGAGGGTGACCTGTGTCCCTTCGTCAAGTTTGGTCTCCACAGAGGAGCTACTGGAGATTATTCTCAGGTTGTCCACGCTGGGGGGAGACAGAAGTTCAATCTCGAAAGCATCCTGAGATCCAACCCACTTAAGCGTGACTGTTAGTGTGGTTGTCTCGTTTTGAGGGAATTGCTGCCGCTCCAGGGAGGCACTGAGCTCTATCTTCGCCTCCTGAAACGTTTCTTCATCTTCGGAGGTAGCTCTCCCGCTCGCCGCCAATAGCAAGAAGATCACCCAAACCTGTAGCAGTAGCGTTCTTTTCAAACCTTCAGCCATTTGTGAGATGATTATAAACCCGCTGGCTTTCTTTGTCAACACTGGCACCACCATACAAGAAACGGGATAAGGGTGACAAGGGGCTTTCCCTGTTTACTGTCTACTGTCTACTGTTTGCTATTCGCTACTCACCACTAACCACTCACCACTCATCTCCCTCTTGCGACAGATGGAGCAACTCTTTATTTTGAAGTTCAAATTGGACAGTGAGAAATCAACTCTGTGGAGGTGTGATGGCCAAAGCGATAGTGACCGGCGGCGCTGGATTCATCGGTTCAAATCTGGTGGACGCTTTGATTAAAGAGGGGCATCAGGTGACAGTAATCGACGACCTTTCCACCGGAAGAAAGGAAAACCTCAATCCCCGGGCCAAATTCCATCAGGTGGATATCCGTTCGGTCGTGGTGGACAAAATCTTCGAGGAGGAGAAGCCGGAGTATCTCTTTCACCTGGCGGCACAGATGAACGTGAGAGCCTCGGTCGAAGATCCCAAATTCGATGCCGACGTCAACATCCGTGGGGGCATAAATCTTCTTCAGTCTGCTAAGAAGCATAATGTCAAAAAGGCGATTTTCGCCTCCACCGGCGGCGCCATCTACGGAGAACAGGACTACTTCCCCGCCGATGAAGAGCACCCCGCCAGACCTGTTTCTCCCTATGGTGTGAGCAAACTCTCCTTGGAGAAGTACCTGCATTATTTTCAAGTCGAATATGGTCTGGAATATGTCTCCTTGAGATACGCCAACGTCTACGGGCCTCGGCAGTCTCATCTGGGAGAAGCCGGAGTCGTGGCGATCTTCTACGACCGTCTTCTCGCCGGAAAGGAGGCCATAATCAACGGCGATGGCAAGCAGACCCGGGATTACGTTTACGTTGATGACGTCATCAGGGTTAATTTAGCGGCGATGAAATACGAGGGTTCAGATGTTTTTAACATCGGAACCAGCGTGGAGACCGACGTCAACGCCATCTTTCAAATGGTGCGGGAACTATCCGGTTCTAAGCAACAGGAGAACCACGGACCCGCTAAACCCGGCGAACAGAAAAGGAGCGTCATCACCTTCGAGAAGGCCCAGAAAAGTCTGGTGTGGGAGCCGAAGGTGACGCTGAAGGAGGGGTTGAAGTTGACCGGCGAATACTTCAAACAACTCCACGGAAAAGCTTAGCCGGCAGGTGAGAGATGAACGAACTTGTAGTAATAGGCTGCTCCTCGGGGATGCCCTCCGGAGTAAAATCCAACTCCGCCTTTCTGTTCAGGACTGAATGGGGTGTTTTCCTCGTGGATTGTGGAGAGGGAACCTCGGCCTCCATGAGGCGACTCCGGATAGATTTCGATCGACTGCAGACGGTCTTCATAACTCACGCTCACCCTGATCACTGTGCCGGTTTGCCTCTTCTCATCCAGATGATGTTCCTGGCAAAACGCAAGAAACCACTTGACATTTACCTCCCCAGGGAGCTGATAGCTCCGATGAGGGTCTTCATGGATGGAACTTATATCTTCAAGGAGAAGATGGGATTCAAGTTCAACTTCTTTCCTCTCAAGCCCAATCCCGCATTTAAAAAAGGGAATTTCTCGCTCTCCATTTACCCCAGCAGGCATCTTTATGGCTACACTGAGCTAATCAGAAAACATGGGTACAAGAACAGGATGGAGGCGTACATCTTCAGCCTCAACCTCAAGGGTAAGAAAATCGTTTACTCCGGAGACTTGGCCAGCTTTCATGACCTCGACAATCTGATTGATGACGCCGATCTGCTCATCATTGAGGGGATGCACATTGATTTGAAGAGCCTCTGGAAAGGAGTCGTCCAGAAGAGGGTAAAGAGGGTGATGCTGACTCACCTGCCGGACCTGCCCCCCTCAAGGCTTGAGAGAATCAAATCCCAGGCAGAAAGACATGGAGTTAAAAAGCTCATTCTGGCAGAAGACGGTCTCAGAATCAGAATCTGAAAGCGTGAGTTGTTAGTGGTGAGTGGTCGGTTAGTAAAGGGGCGGGAGTGCAACTCTCGCCCCAGCATCGACTTGCAACGCTACTTCAGGAGGTTCATTTTCTTTGTAGACACGAAATCGCCCGCCTGCAGCTTGTAGAAATAGACCCCGCTGGAGTAATCCGAAGCATCCCAGATGACGTGATGCTCTCCAGCCTCTTGATGACCGTCAACCACAGTCTCCACCAACTGGCCGCGGAGATTGTGGATGGTCAGCTTCACCGTCCCCGCCTCCGCTAAGCTGTAACTGAACTGAGTGGTGGCATTGAACGGGTTGGGAGAGTTGCTGTAGAGTTCTGTCATCGTCGGAAGCACCACTTCCGGCCTGTCGGCCTCCACCAGCTCCCACTCCGTATTGGTTCCCTCCTTCCAGGGTTCGCACTGGATGATGTCCACGTTCATGCAGCAGAAGAGGTCGTAACCACCGAGAGTGCCACCAACCGAAGCACTATACTGACCTGGACTCGCGGCGGTGGGAACCTTGAAGAGGTAATAAGCCTCAGTAACCCCGGGAAGATAGGTCCTATCCCTCGGGATACTCACCAGAATGCTCCCCGGGTCGCAGTCATAACCGGAATAACCACTAAAAGTCAGGTCGCCAGAGATGTTACCACCGGTGTTGTTAGTAACAGTGAGCTTGAAGTAGAAGTTCTTGCCGCGGCACAAGACCGGACTGAGAGCCTCGCAGCTCATCTCCAGAGCCGGCTGCTGACTATACTTGATAGTGGTGTAATCGATGGAGCCGTCCCAATCCTTGCTGTAGCCGGTTACGTAAACGTTACCGGACCCGTCCACGGCCAGAGCATTGGCCTCATCAATGCCGTTCGCCCCATCGTAGCGGGCCACCCACTCCTCATTGCCGTCAGGGTCATACTTCACGGTGGCGTAATCCCCGAAGATGAATGGAGCGCGGCTGTAGCCGGTGACATAGACATTGCCGGACCCGTCCACGGCCAATGCATTGGCCCAATCATTGTCGTTTGCCGGTCCGTTGTAGCGAGCCACCCACAGTTCATTGCCGTTCGGGTCGTACTTCACCGTGGCGTAGTCGTTGCTAGTGCCAGACCCTTCACTATAGCCGGTAACATAGACGTTCGCCTGGGCATCCAGACCCAGAGCGCAGGCCTCATCTCTGTCGTCTGCGGGTCCGTTGTATAGAGCCACCCACAGCTCCACGCCGTTGGGGTCATACTTCACGGTAGCGTAGTCCTGCCAACCGCTTGAACCCAAGGTCGAGCCAGTGACATAGACGTTGCCGGCGGCATCCACGGCCAGAGCATAGGCCTCGTCACTGTGGTCTTCCGGCCCATTGTAACGGGCCACCCACAACTCACTGCCGTTAGGGTCATACTTCACAGTGGCGTAATCGAAGGCGCTGCCTGCATTGTAGCTCTGGCCGGTAACATAGACATTGCCGGCGGCATCCAGGGTTATGGCATAAGCCATGTCGCCTATCCGGTAATATGGCCCGTCGTAGCGAGCCACCCACAGCTCATTGCCGTTGGAGTCATACTTTATTGTGGTGTAATCAGGTTCCCAGTCTGAACCGTCGCTTTGGCCGGTGACATAGACGTTGCTGGACCCGTCCACGGCCAGTGCATACGCCTTATCCACGTCATTTACCGGTCCCTGGTAACGAGCGACCCACACCTCATTCCCGTCAGGATCATACTTGACGGTAGCGTAATCGAAGTTGACGTACCCTGAAAAATAGCTATAGCCAGTGACATAGACGTTGCCGGCGTCATCCACGGCCAGAGCATTTGCCACATCATCACCGTAGACTCCAATCCCAATGTAGCGAGCCGCCCACAGCTCGTTGCCGTTGCGGTCATACTTCACGGTGGCGTAATCGTGGTTGGTCGCTGTATCCCAGCTTGTGCCGGTGACATAGACATTGCCGGACCCGTCCACGGCCAGAGCTTTGGCCAAGTTACTCCAGTTTACCGGTCCGTGGTAGCGAGCCACCCATTCCTCATATACCTGCGCCGATGCCACGCTGGTGGCAAGCACCAGGAAAACGACCAGAAAGGTTTTAATGAAGGACATTTGAGACCTCCTTTGGTTTAAACGTGAAAGATTGGAACTCAATTCTGCATCATCCCTGGTCAGGGACACTCTGTCAATAGGGAGTTGAGGGGTCTGAAGGGGAGTTCTCAGCATTTTTCGGTCACCCTGAGAGAAGATTGTCAGAAGATATTTAGCCGAGAGTCTGATAACGCTCGCATGCGTTATTTTTCACAAACAATATAACCTTTTCTCGGTGTTTGTCAATTGGTTTCCGGGCTCGTGAAGCCTCGCCCACAGCTTGAGAGCCTGAGAGAAAAAAGGGGCGGGAGTGCAACTCCCACCCCAGCATTTAGGGACCCCAGCGGTGCGGTATTCTGTGCCACTGCACCTCTTACCGCTGGGGCAGGGGTTGAACCCCTGCCCCTACTAGCAAACTAAAATGCTATCTCATTCGCCCACAGGACACAAATTTTCCCCTTCATCTCCGGCTTTCCCTCGAAGCTGGCAACGACTTCTGCCCTGCCATCGTTATTTAAGTCCCTGACCTTGAAAGAGGTAGGCGACTCAAACTTCATCTCCCGAACCGAGTCCTTGTCGAAGATCTTGCTGACGTCCCCACGGAAAACCTTGAGTTTGCCACCAGGGATGACCACCAGGTCTTTCAGGCCGTCACCATCGACATCGCCGTCGAAATCGCCGACGGTCTGCAAGGATATGTTGCGGGTACGCAGATCCAATTTGGAGCTCAAGCCGTAGCTAAAATCGGGCTTGCGGGGGAAATTGCCGCTTTCGTCTTGAAGGTAAACCTGATATTCGAACTTCATCCTCTTCAGAAGCAACATCTTAATCAACGACATCACGCCGATGTCCACGGAGGGGACTATGATATCTTTTCTGCCGTCACCGTTGAAGTCTCGAACGACACCGCTGGAGGCTGAGCCCTCGATGACCACCTCGAAATCTGGCGAGGTCGGGAATCTACCTCCCTGACGTCCTTTGAATATCTTTATGGTGCTGACGTAACTGGTAACACTTCCGGCAACCTTGGTGCCCACCA
>JBHIBM010000012.1:0-16942 GCA_046759085.1 Candidatus Zixiibacteriota bacterium | reverse complement strand
GATAAGTCCTTATCTCTGAAAATCCTCATCCCCTTGATAGTCGTAGTGGGCGGACTTTTGCGTTACGAAATCAAGACCCGGGAGTTCCTCTCTAATCATATAAAGAACTTCGCCGGCCTGAACCGAAGAGTCACCATCGAAGGGCGGATATCTTTGCAGCCGGACGTGCGCGACACCAAAACCTATCTGAGCGTTAGTGTCAACAGAATCGATCCGGGAGTCGGCTGGCTTAAGACCTCCGGCAAAATCCGCCTGAGAATCAGAAAGCCGACCTTCGCCTTCGATTATGGTGATTTAATCCGCTATCGTGGTTATCTGAACATCCCCTTCTCCTCCCGAAATCCCGGGGGCTTCGACTATCGTGATTACCTAGCCAGGAAAGAGATCTTCGCCACGATGAGTGTCAAATTCCCTGAGGATCTTGAAATCCTGTCCCCGGGTGGCGGCAGCCCTTTTATCTCCGAAATCATAATTCCCCTCCGGGGGAAGTTGATGGAGACTTACTCTTACCTCCCCTCCCCGGAGACCAGAGCGCTCCTGGCGGGGTTCATCCTCGGCGAGAGACGGGATATCCCGAAGGAGATCTACGAGATGTTCAGAAAGACAGGGACGCTTCACCTTCTGGCGGTTTCCGGCTCGAACGTCGGCCTAGTGTTGATTCTGTTCCTTTTCATCTTCGGGAAACTCCTCCGCCTCCGCAAAAGCGTCAGTTTGATTCTCATTGTCCCCTTGATAATAATCTTCTGCTTCATCACCCGGAATGAGCCCTCGGTAGTGAGAGCCACAATTATGGCTACGCTCGGTATCACGGCATATGTTTTCACCAGAGACCTGGATTTGATAAACATCATCGCCTTCACCGCCCTGGTTATCCTGATGGTGAATCCTCTATGGCTTTACGATATCGGCTTTCAACTATCCTTTGCGGCCACCACCGGGATCGCCTATCTGTTGACGAAAGTGTCTATCCCCTCTCCCAAGCGGAAAAGGTGGCCTCGGAAAGTCTGGATATATTGTTATTCCATCTTTTTGATAACACTGGCGGCACAGCTTGCCACCGCGCCAGTCATTGCCTACCACTTCAACAACTTCCCACTGGTTTCGTTCATCGCCAACCTGCCGGTCATTGCCCTGGTTACTCTGGCGGTTTACGGAGGCGTGATTCTCTCGCTGGTGAGCATTCTGAGTTCATTTGCAGCAAGTATAATAGCGTTTCCTTTAGAGTTACTTCTGTTGTTCACCATATCTACGGTCAACTTTTTCGGTCATCTCCCTTTTGCGAATCCGAGAATCGTTACCCCCTCGTCTCTCTCCATGATCTTCTTCTTTCTCATTCTATGGGCGATTCCAAACTGGAGGGGGAACCCGAAAGTGCGTAAATTGACCATCTTTGCGACCTTGATCTTTCTCAATCTTGGAGTCTGGAGCCACCTTCTCGGGGCCGGAAAAGGAAACTTAAGGCTCGTAGCCCTGGACGTCGGTTATGGCCGTTCCGTTTTCGTGGAGACCCCCTCCGGCAAAAGATTGCTATTCGACTGCGGAGGTAAAACCAGAACTTATGATTATGGCGAGAGGGTGATACTCCCCTTCCTGCTCGAAGGGAGGTTTGCCTCCCTTGACTACCTGTTCATCTCCGGGCACGAATCCGGTGTCACGGGGGGGATGCAGGCAGTACTGGAAGAGATAAAGGTCAAAGATATTTTGGCCGTCCCGGGCGCATCCGATGTCATCAGCGCAGAGCTTTTGAGGGATGGCGGCTACCGAGAGGTTGAAGGCCCTCTGGAGATTCTCTTTTCTGACGGGCTCAAACTCTCGGTTCTTCTCTCCCAGAATGGGGTTGCAGAGGCTCAACACTTAGCTTACTTATTGGAGTATCGAGGGGCGAGGTTTCTTTTGGCTGGAGCTCTCGAGAAACAGGAACTCATCGAGCTGTTGACTTCACGACCTCTTGAAGGAATCGATTTAATAGAAATTAAGGAGACCCTCCAGAGGGCTGTCCCCCTGTCCCGAGCCAAGCTGCTACTCCTCACCGGTGGCGGTTTTTCCTATCCCCGGCGGTCGATGGAGGCTGAAGAAGCCCCCAGGATCGAAATCCCCCTTTTCGAAGCGGTGCCGCGATCACTCGTTTTTAAGAGCAGGCATTGTGGTGCAATCACGGTGGAAACGGAAAGGGAGAACCTGATTGTCGGAACGTTCCTCAGCGGTTGTGGGGGGAGGTAAGTCTGTCTTCCGAGCATTTCCGTGAGGGGAAAAACCGATAGATTGAAGCCTCAGCTTTCCGATGTAGCATAAAGGTTTTCGGATTTGCTAATTGGGGGCTCGATGGTGCCGATTTTATAACCGTAGTCCCGGAGACGCCTTGGGGTATGTCGAGGTGGGGGGATTTCGCCAGATTGATCTCTCCCATGGGGTTTTTGGGTGGTTGAGTCATGTAAACCTCTTGAGGGCGCAGACTAGATGGAATCTAGGAGGGGGGAGAGTAGTACCACGATCGTTCTGAGACTATGGCCACAAAATTAGGACAGCTCTTAGTATCCTCCGGGGTCATCTCCGAGAAGCAGCTCGAAGAGGCCCTCAAGATCCAGCGCAAAAGCGACGAGAAGCTGGGGCAAATCTTGGTGACAATGGGGGCGGTCCCGGATGAGGATACAATCTATGAGTATCTCGGAAAACAACTGAATATCGCCTACGTTAAGCCCTCCGACATCGAGCTCAATCCCGAAATCGTCAAATTGATCCCCCTCGATATCGCCAAGAAATTCAACGTCATCGCCATCGGCAAGATCAAGAAGACCCTGATTGTAGCCCTGTCCGACCCCCGAAACATATATGTGCTCGACGCCCTGAAGTTCATAACCGGTTACACCATTCAGCCCGTCATCTGCTCGGAGAGCTCCATTCAAAAGGCGATTGACGAGCTCTATCAGGATAAGGGGAACTTAGAGGAAATCATAAAGGATCTGGGGGAGGAGGGCTTGGAGATCATTGAGAGCGACCAGGAGCTCTCCGACGAGGTCGATCTGCAGTCTATGATCGAGGATAAGCCTTTGGTGAGGCTGGTCGACTCCATCCTCTCGGAGGCCATCAACAAGAGAGCCTCCGACATCCATATCGAGACCTATGAGAAGAAGGTTCGGGTTCGCTACCGCATCGATGGAGAGTTGGTGGAGGTTTCCCAGATCCCCTTCAAATACCGCGCCGCCATTGTTTCGCGGGTGAAGATCATGGCGGATTTGGACATATCCGAGAGGAGACTGCCTCAGGACGGTCGTATCAAGGTTAAGTTGAGGGGGCGGGCCATTGATCTGCGACTCTCGGTCCTGCCCACCATCTTCGGGGAGAAGGTAGTGATGCGGATATTGGATCCCCAGAGCCTGATGGTGGATTTGACCAAGCTGGGCTTCCCGGAGGTTGCATTGAAGGGCTTCTCCAAGGCTATTAGTCTCCCATACGGAATGATTCTGGTCACCGGGCCTACTGGCTCCGGAAAGACTACTACTCTGTATTCTGCGTTGAAGACTATAAGTACTCCCAACGTCAACATAATGACCGCCGAAGACCCGGTAGAGTTCAACTTCGAGGGGATAAATCAGGTCTTGGTCAAAAGTGACATCGGTTTGACCTTTGCCGCCTCCCTGCGCTCCTTTCTGCGCCAGGACCCCGACATCATCATGGTGGGTGAGATTCGAGATCTGGAGACTGCCGAGATAGCCATCCGGGCGGCCTTAACCGGGCATCTGGTTTTCTCCACTCTCCACACCAACGATGCCCCCTCCACCATCAATCGTTTGGTGGACATGGGGATTCCCGAATACTTGGTGGCCTCCGGAACCAGACTCATAATGGCGCAGAGGATGGTGCGGAAAATCTGTACTCGCTGCAAGGAGGAGGTCGAAAACCCGGAGGAGCTTCTCAGCCACTTGGGCTTGGCGGAAGAGGATGTTCGAGGCAGAAGGATTTACCGCGGGAGGGGATGCGCGACCTGCAATAAATCCGGGTATTCTGGGCGAACCGGGCTCTTCGAAGTTATGCCCGTCTCCTCCAGAATTGAGAGCATGATTGTGGCCAGAGCTCCAGAGCAGGAAATCCGAGAACAGGCCATAAAGGAGGGGATGATGACCCTGAGGGTGGCGGCGGTGGAGAAGCTCTTCAACGGAATTACGACCGTGGAGGAGGTCCTGGCGGTAACCACGGTCTAACGTCCTCTGTGGTAGCGGGCGTCTCTGTTTCAAGAAAGCGTTCCCACAGTCGATAATATCAGAAGAGGAATCGAGACCGCCCCAGTGATCGTGTACGATTTCGCTGCTGGGGTATAAATGGGGGTTTGCGTATGTATTCGCTTCAGGAACTTCTCCAGAAGATGGTGAAGGGTAAGGCCTCCGATTTGCACCTCAGTGTCGGTAGCCCTCCGCAATTCCGCCTCGACGGCCAACTGCAGTGCCAGGGCACCGAAGCTCTGTCTCCGGAGGACACTCGCCGGCTGGCTTACAATATCATGACCGAAAAGCAGAAGAAGAAATTTGAGCAGGATAGCGAGCTGGATTTGTCGTTCGGAATTGAGGGTTTGGCCCGCTTCCGCTGTAACATTTTTATGCAGAGAGGCAACGTTTCCACAGCCATACGTCTCATCCCCTTCAAGATCATGGGTTTCCGAGAGTTGGGAGTGCCCGATGCGGTGGCCGAACTGGCCAAATTGCCGCGGGGCTTGGTGTTGATCACAGGTCCCACCGGCAGCGGCAAATCCAGCACCCTGGCGGCACTGATTGACAGAATCAACAGCGAGAAACACTTCCATATTCTCACGGTGGAGGATCCCATCGAGTTCTTACACCCTCATCGCAACTGCCTGATCAATCAGCGAGAGGTGCACGCGGACACAATCTCCTTTGCCTCCGCACTGAAATATGCTCTCCGCCAAGACCCGGATGTGGTTCTCATCGGGGAGATGCGGGATCTGGAAACCATCGAGGCTGCCCTGAATATCTCCGAGACCGGACACTTGGTCTTCGGAACCTTACACACCAGCTCCGCCGCTGAGAGCATTAACCGCATAATCGATGTCTTTCCCAGCAACCGCCAACAGCAGGTGCGGACGCAGCTCTCGTTCTGCCTGCAGGGGGCGGTGTGCCAACAACTTTTGCCCAGAATCGGGGGGGGAAGAGCTCTGGCGCTGGAAGTTCTAATCTGTACTCCGGCCATCAGGGCCGTGATTCGCGACAACAAGGTGCATCAGATTTACAGCCTCATCCAGGCCGGTGCCAAATACGGGATGAAGACCATGAACCAGTCGCTGGCGGAATGGTGCAAAGCCGGGAGAATAGCGGTTCAGGAGGCCATGTCGCGCTCCAGCGACCTCGGGGAGCTGAATGACATGCTAAGCCGTCAGCCGCAAGCAAAGAGTCTGTTGAAAACTTTTTAACCTTGATAATTTTGGAGACAGAAGGTGCCAATATTTGAATACAAGGGAAAGTCGATCGGCGGGGCCGCAGTCGCCGGGGAGATGAAGGCGAAAAGCAAGGAGGAGCTGATACGCCAGCTGCGAAAGAAGAAAATCCTCACCACCGCGGTGACCCAGAAACCCTCCGAGATAAAGATAGATCTGCGATTCGGAAGGATCAAAAAGGTCCAGATCTCCCGCTTCACTCGCCAGTTCTCCACCATGATCGGTGCTGGACTTCCCATGGTGCAATGCTTGGATATTCTCTCCCAGCAAATGGAGAGTGCCGAACTTCGCAAGGTGGTGGCTAGGGTGAAGGAATCGGTTCAGGGGGGAGATAGCCTTTCCGAGGGTTTGTCCAAACACAAGAGAACCTTTGACGACCTCTACGTCAGCATGGTGGAGGCTGGAGAGATCGGTGGGGCCTTAGATGTGATTCTGAACCGCCTGGCCAGCTTTCTCGAGAAAGCCGAGCGTTTGAGGCGCAAGGTGAAGGGTGCCATGGCCTATCCAGCAGTGGTCAGCTTCGTGGCCCTGGGGGCCACCATTGCCATGCTGACCTTCATAGTTCCCATTTTCTCCAAGATGTTTGCGGGTCTGGGGGCTGAGCTTCCCGCGCCCACCAAGGTAGTGCTCACCATCTCTCAGACTATCAAATCGAACTTCCTCCTGGGGATAGCCGCCTTGGTGGTGTTGGCCATCGGGTATAAGTTCTTCGTCCGCTACCCTTCGGGGAGGCTTTTGGTTGACAGGCTTAAACTGAGGCTGCCTCTTCTGGGCAATCTCGTCCGCAAAACCGCCATCTCCCGCTTCAGTCGTACTCTGGGAACCCTGATCTCCAGTGGGGTCCCGATTCTGGAGGCCTTAGAGATCACCGCCAAAACTGCCGGCAACCTGGTTTTGCACCAAGCCATCCAGAAGGCCGCCATCTCCATCGCCGGGGGGGAGACCATCACCACCCCCCTGAAGGAGACGGGGATATTCCCCCCGATGGTCACCCAGATGATCTCGGTGGGGGAGAAAACCGGCGGCCTGGATGAGATGCTCGCCAAACTCGCGGATTTCTATGACGAGGAGGTAGACGCCGCCGTCGCCGCCATAACCTCCATAATCGAGCCGGTGATCATCGTGATTCTCGGGGCGGTCATGGGAGGCATCCTCATTGCCATGTATCTGCCGATGTTCGACATCATCGGAGCGATAAGTTAGATGAGAGAGAGACTGCGGGCACTGAATCCCTTATCCGAGGATCTCAATTCCCTGATCCTGTCCCGCTTTTTCGTCTTCCTTCTGTTGACCGGAACCTGTCTCTTATTTCTGTGGCACGACACCTTCGTTTACTATCTTTTAGTGGCTTACAGCATCAGCGTTGCCGTCTTCGTTTTGGGTGTTTCTCTGGGGAGAAATCTTCTGCGGCTGTCGTCGATCAAGCTGTTTTTGCTCTTCCACGTCATACTGGAGTTGGGAATAGAAGCTGCTATCGTCAAACACTCCGGGGGCATCGACAGTCCCTTCGCCTTATTCTTCGTGCTCTCGATTGCTTCCGCGGGGCTAATTTGCCAATTGAAGGGCTCCATGCTGGCGGCAGCCACCGGAAGTGTCTTCTACCTCTTCGTGGTCCTGGGAAGCTCCTTCGAAAGGGCCATAGCTTTTCCCACCCTCTCGAATCTGGCCCGGTTCTACGGCAGCTCCTCTGCCGATTTCTCCACCCTGGCGCTGAACATCTTCATCTTTCTCATAATAGCTTTCAACGTCGGATATATGGCGGAGAAGTTGCATCGCAAAACCCGGGAGCTATCGCTGACCTCCGACGAGCTCAGGCACACCAGGCTGGAGACGGAGGAGATAATCGAACAGATGCACTCCGGCTTGGTCAGCATCGATGCACAGGGGAGGATTGTTCATTTCAACAGATCCGCGGAGGCAATCCTGGGGCTGGGGAGGCAACAGGCCAAGGAACGCCACTACAGCGAAGTTCTCACCGGCGGCTTACTGAGTCTGGGGGAGTTAGTGGCTGATTCCTTGGAGAGGCAGCTATGTCAGGAGCGAACTGAGATCAGAATCGCCAGGGAAGGTAAAAGGGAGATCCCCCTGGGGCTGTCAATAACTCCCTTTTTGGATGAGGGGAAAGTCTTCGGTGGTCTGGTGGTTCAGTTTACCGATCTCACTCGGGTCAAGATGCTAGAGGAGAGGGTGAGGCTTGGCGACCGCCTGGCGGCGGTGGGGCAGCTTTCGGCGAGCATCGCCCACGAAATCAGAAACCCTCTGGCGGCCATCAGTGGATCGGTGCAGGTTCTAAGCTCGGAGCTGGATCTCAGCGGACAGAATCAGAGGTTGATGGAATTAGTCCTCAAGGAATCCGCGCGCCTGAATCAGGTGCTTTCGGGCATCCTGCGCTACTCCGGAATTCAGGTGGCCACGCAGGAGGAGGTAAAGCTCTTTCCGCTCCTGGAGGAAGTCTTCGCCATCGCAAGAGAACACCCCTCCTATCGACCCAAGATCAGCTGTAGAATCGAGTTCGAAGACCCAGAGCTGAGGATCTTGGGTGAGGAGAACCAGGTGAAACAGCTCTTTCTGAACTTGGTTTTGAACTCCCAGCAGGCCTTCGGTCCCGAAGGGGGCGAGATCAGGATCACCGAGGGGATGGTGGACACCGGCTTCAAATATCAACCCTCCAGCCCCTTTGAGGACAGACTGAAGAAGATGGACCGCTCTGAAGAGAGGGATCTCATCGAGGCCAACAACCTCTGCGCGGTTAACGTCATCGACAGCGGGGAGGGCATTCCTGAGGAGATCTTGAATAAGCTCTTTCAGCCCTTCTACACGACGAAATCGGAGGGAACCGGTTTGGGGTTGGCGGTGGTGCAGAGGCTGGCGGAGAGCTTGCAGGCGCACCTCTCACTTTACAGCGCCACGGGAGGAGGGACGATCTTCACGGTCTATCTCAAGAACTGCGGGAGACGGGCAGAACCGCCCCCCAAACCGGAAAGAAGGCTTGCCGGGGAGACAATTCCAAGCTAACAGGAGACCGAAGCTGGCAACAGAGGTCTTCATCTCTCAAGCCGCCTTCGCCTCGCCACTTGCTGCTCAAGTTTAATCACTCACCGTTGCTGCGGAAGATAAATTTCGACCGGGGTAGACAAAATCCTTGACTAAGGGGGGAGTAAAGTTTATTAATAGAATAAATGGGCCCATAGCTCAGTCGGTTAGAGCAACTGACTCATAATCAGTGGGTCGTAGGTTCGAGTCCTACTGGGCCCACAGAGGTTTTAGATTTGTCGACCGTAGGGCAATTAGCTCAGCTGGTTAGAGCGTTCGGTTCACATCCGAGAGGTCACTGGTTCAAATCCAGTATTGCCCACCATTGAGAATTGCGCAACTATTTCGCCTCTGTGGAGGCAAGAAAAATCCAGGAATCTCTGCCGGTAGGGTTGGCTTGCAGGCTGGCAACCTCTGCCGGCGAAAATCGAAATCGCCCGCCTCAGAGAGAGTTCAACTGTCGATTCCGTCTGCTGCCGGTATCGTCGAAGACTTTAAGACGCACCCATCATCTGGGTGCATTTTCATTTTCGCCGAAGTTCCCCGCCAACGATTTCTCAACGTAGATTGGAGAGATAGATGCAGAGAGATTTGAAACTCCTCTTAGAACTTCAGGAGATCGATGAGCAGCTTGCGGAGTTGGAAAGTTCCAAGGTCTATCTGCCGGATATGATCGACAACTTAGAGAGAGAAGTCTCCGGATGTAAGCAGGAGGTGGAGGATCTCGAGCAGAGCCTGGTTTCCCTGGAGAGGGAAAGGAAACGTTTGGAGCTGGAAATCGACGTCAATCAGGAGGAGCTCGCAAGAAGCAGAAAGAGGATGCGCGAGATAAAGACCAACAAGGAATACGACGCCTTAACCGCCCAGATAAGCCACGTCAAGGAGAAGATCTCTGAGAACGAAGAGGCGTTGATTCAGGTCTTAGAGCAGCTGGAGGTCACCGGCGAGCAACTAAAGGAGGTCCAGGAGAAGTGTGGGGGGATGGAGAAATCGCACCTCTCTCAGCTGGTGGGGCTGCGAAAGGAGTTGGACTCCATCGAGGACAAGATCAAATCCCGACAGACCCAGAGGCAGAATGTCGCCTCCCACGTCTCCAGAAGGGTGATGTCGATCTACGAGCGGGTGCGGAGGGGAAAGAGGGGGGCGGCGGTGGTTATGATCAAGAAGCGTTCCTGCGGAGGCTGCTTCAAACAGGTGCCTCCCCAGAGAATTCAGGAGATGAAAAGGGGGGACCGGATCTATGCCTGCGATAACTGCGGGCGGATCTTAGTCTGGTCACAGGAGGAACAATAGATGTCCCCGACAATTGAAAAGGAGGCCTTGACCTTCGACGATGTCCTCCTGGTTCCCTCCTATTCCGAGGTTTTACCAAGAGAGACAGAGATCAAAACCAGACTGACCCCCAAGATCGGCTTGAACCTCCCCATCATCTCGGCCGCCATGGATACCGTCACGGAGTCGGAGTTGGCAATTGCGATTGCCCGGGAGGGTGGCCTGGGAGTGATCCATCGCAATCTGCCTCTGGATGCTCAAGCTCTGGAGGTGGAGAAGGTGAAGCGCTCGGAATCGGGGATGATCGTGGACCCCATCACCCTGCCGCCGGAGCAGAAGATCTCCAAAGCTTTAGAGTATATGAAAAGGTTCTCGATCTCCGGCATCCCCATCACCTCCCGGGGGAAGTTGGTTGGAATTCTCACCAACCGTGACCTTCGCTTCGTGGAGAACTTGGATCAGCGGATTGCCCAGATCATGACCAAGGATAAGCTCATCACCGCCTCCGAGGGCATAACCTTGGAGGAGGCCAAGGGGCTTTTGCACCGCCATCGGATCGAGAAGCTCCTGGTGGTGGACGAAGAGATGAATCTCAAAGGGATGATCACCGTCAAAGACATTACGAAAAAGATACGATATCCGGATGCCGCCAAGGATAGTAGGGGGAGGCTGTTGGTGGGAGCCGCGGTAGGGGTGGGTGAGGATTACATCGACCGAGCCTCTGCTCTGGTCAAGGCCGGGGTTGACCTTCTGGTGGTGGACGTATCACACGGGCATTCCCAGGGAGTGCTGCAGGCAACCACGAAACTGAAGGAGAAGTTCCCTAATACCGAACTGGTATCCGGCAACGTTGCCACCCCCCGGGGCGCCCGGGCTCTCATCGAGGCCGGAGCTGACAGCGTCAAGGTGGGAGTGGGGCCGGGCTCAATCTGTACCACTCGGGTCATCGCCGGGGTGGGGGTGCCGCAGTTGACCGCGATCATGGACTGTGCTTCCGTATGTGCTGAACATGACAGGCCTCTCATCGCCGACGGAGGCATCAGATATTCCGGAGATATCACCAAGGCCTTGGCTGCCGGCGCCGAGGTGGTTATGATCGGGGGACTTTTCGCCGGCACCCAAGAATCCCCCGGAGAGACGGTTCTCTTCGAGGGGAGGACCTTCAAGGTGTACCGAGGCATGGGCTCGGTGGAGGCTCTGAAGGTCGGCTCCGGGGACCGCTACCGTCAAGAGACCAAGGAACCTGACAAGCTGGTCCCGGAGGGGGTGGAGGGCCGAGTCCCCTACAGAGGACCCCTCTCGGAGTCGATATTTCAATTGATCGGGGGGCTCAGATCCGGAATGGGGATCTGTGGGGCCAAGAACCTCGCCGAACTGAGAAGGGAGGCCAAGTTCCTGCGGATAACCGGTGCGGGCTGGCGAGAGAGCCATCCCCACGGTGTCACCATCACCAAAGAGGCCCCCAACTACCGGATGAACCGTTGAGTTTCTGTTGGGATAACTTTCAGGAGGACATCAAATTACAAAAACTATCCCTTGACAGTGGGGCTCCTTTTGGGTATTATTAAAAGAGGAGATGCAGCAGGCCAGGCGATCGCCTCCCGTCGGCTCTGACGGGGGGAGGAAAGTCCGGGCTTTCCAGGGCAGGGTGCCTGATAACTTCAGGGCGGAGTGATCCGACGGAAAGTGCCACAGAAAACATACAGCCCGTGTAGGTTGCACTGCTCCCGCGAGCGAAGGTGAAAAGGTGGTGTAAGAGACCACCGCTCCGGAGGTGACTTCGGAGGCACGGCAAACCCCACCCGAAAGCAAGGCCAAATAGAGGAGAAGAGGTAGCCCGCCTCGCTTTTTACTCCTGGGTAGGCCGCTTGAGCCCGAAGGTGACTCCGGGCCCAGATAGATGGTCGCCAGACACAGAACCCGGCTTACGGTCTGCTGCGTTTCCGGTTCTATTCAGTTATGGCGAAATCGGGCAAAGGTTACTTCAGAGAAGGTGGGCTCTCTTGGGTAGAGGCTCCGGAGCCGGAGCCTCATGCAGTCCAGCTTTTAGCCGAGAACTTCCAGATTCCGGAGGTGGTGGCAAAAATCCTGGTCAACCGGGGTCTGGTCGATCTTCAGGAAGTGGATGTTTTTCTCAATCCGGATCTGTCCCACCTCTCCGACCCTTATATCTTCAGAGACATGTCCAAGGCGGTCGATCGCATCGTCGAAGCCCTGAAGAATCAAGAGAAGATCATGATCTACGGCGACTACGATGTCGACGGCATCACCGCCACCTCTTTGGTTTTTCTGGTCTTAAATAAGTTGGGAGCGGAGGTCAGCTACTATCTCCCCAACCGGCTGACGGAGGGTTACGGTTTCTCCAGGGAGGGGATTGAGGAGGCGAAAAGCCGCGAGGTGAGGCTTTTGATCTCCGTGGATTGCGGAATCACTGCCCGGGAGGAGGTCGATTACGCCAAGCAGTTGGGGATCGACTGCATCATTACCGACCACCACGAGCCTGCGGACACCCTTCCGGAGGCCTTGGCGATACTCAATCCCAAAGCCGAAGGGTCCGTCTCCGCAGAGGGGAGCTCCAACGTTCCGGGAGGTGAGCTGGCCGGGGTGGGGATCGCCTTCAAGCTCTCTCAGGCACTTCACCAGAGGCTGGGGCAGGACGGCTCCGAGCTGGAGGAGCATTTGGACCTGGTGGCCCTGGGGACGGTGGCAGACATCGTTCCCCTCACCGGTGAGAATCGGGTTGTGACCAAGTTCGGGATGAATCAACTGGCCAGAACCTCCAAGCCGGGACTCAAAGCCCTCATATTTGTCTCCGGGCTTTTAGGACGCCCCATCGGCACCGGGCAGATCGTATTCATGTTAGCCCCGAGGATAAACGCCGTCGGGAGGTTGGGAAACGCCGAAAAGGCGATCAGACTTCTGACCACCAAAAACGAAGAGCAGGCCTCCGCCATCGCCAGAGTCCTGAATCAGGAGAATCGTCGACGCAAGAGCATCGATGAGCAGACCTTAGAGGAGGCCTTAGAGCAGATCGAGGAGTGCGTTGATTTAGAGTGTGATAAGGCCATCGTCTTAGCGGCCTCCGGCTGGCATCAGGGAGTGATCGGAATCGTGGCCTCCCGCATCGTGGAGAGATATCACCGCCCGACGGTGTTGATCGCGGTGGAGGGGAAGGAGGGTAAAGGCTCTGCCCGGAGCATCCCCGGCTTCCATCTATACGATGCCCTGAAGGAGTGCGAGGTAGATCTGATCCGTTACGGAGGCCACAAATACGCCGCCGGGCTGTGCATCGCCACCGACAAGATTAACGACTTTCGGGAGAGGTTAAAGAGGGTCTCCGAGAAGGCGCTCTCCTCTAAGGACCTCCTCCCCAAGCTTCAGATCGACGTGGAGGCGGATCTATTTCAGATAGATGAAAAGGTAGTCGACAGCCTGGACAGATTTGCCCCCTTTGGTCCTCAGAACATGCGCCCGGTTTTCCTGTCCCGGGGACTGGAGGTGGTGGGACAACCGTATATCGTCGGCAACAACCACCTCAAGTTCAAGGTGAGAAAGGATGGGGAGATCTTCGATTGCATCGGCTTCGGCCTGGGAGACTATCTCCGCTGGATGAACATGTCCGCCAGAGGTGGCTCTGCCTGGGGCAGAGGGCCGGCCTATATCGACATGGCTTACGTGGTCGAAAGGAACTACTGGAACGATACACTCAGACTGCAACTGAGGACAAAGGATATAAAGATCCTCTGAACTTCCAATGAGGAGACGAGGAGATCTAAGCCTCTCTTGGGCTTCTCCATAATGCAGCGTAAAGATGTCTTTGCTCGACAGATTCTTTCAGAAGGACGGGGTGGCGCTATCGAAAGTGATCTCCTACATCGAGAATCAAGAGCCGGGTTATCAGAAGCTTTTGGGCCGACTCTATCCCCACGCCGGCAAAGCTTACAAAATCGGAATCACCGGACCTCCGGGAGCCGGCAAAAGCACCATCGCCGACAGGATATCCTCAGAGCTGGCCGCCAGGGAGAAGGAACTGGGCATCATTGCTGTGGACCCCACCAGCCCCTTCACCGGCGGGGCCCTTTTGGGGGACCGCATCAGGATGCAGGACTTATCGCTTCTTCCCAACGTCTTCATCAGAAGCATGGCCACCCGGGGTTCCACCGGAGGTTTGGCTCAAACCACCAGCGAGGTCACCTTAGCTTTGGACGCCTTCGGGAAGGAGTATATCCTGATTGAGACCGTGGGGGTGGGGCAGGCGGAGTTGGACGTCGCCGACCTCTGCGACACCACCGTGGTGGTGTTGGTTCCCGAATTCGGGGATTCCGTTCAGGTGATGAAGGCGGGATTGATGGAGATCGGGGACATCTTCGTGGTGAACAAATCCGACCGCCTGGGAGCGGGGAGATTACTCTCCGAGTTGGAGATGGTTTTAGAGATCAGGGGGCACCAGGATGGCTGGGGAATACCGGTGGTGGCGACCGAGGCTGTAAACAACGTCGGCATTGAGGCCCTTCTAAAAAAGATCACCCAACATCAAAGCTACATTAACTCCCATCCCGTCTACGAGAAGCATCGGAAGAACCAAATTCGCACCGAGCTCTCCAGAATCGTCAGCCGGCAGTTTCAGGAGTTGATGTTCACTCGATTGCTGCCCTCTCCGAGGCTGGAATCTTTGATCGAGGAGATTTATAGAGGGGAAAAGGACCCCTACTCTTCGGGCACGGAGGTTTTCTCGAGAATCGAGGTGAGGGACAACTAACGTTTTCAGACGTTAGTATTTGATAGAGGTATCTTGCAATGAAAAGGAACCCGAAATCGAGGTTGTCGGTAGAAGGTAAACCTCTCGCCGGCGGTGAGGGGGAGCTCGGCTCTGAGGTCATAGAAGAGAAGAACCGCAACTTCAAGCAGGCTCATCGCCAGTGGGAGGAGTCTTTTAAGAGAACCGGCAGGAAAGAAAAGCGCAAGTTCACGACCGTCTCCATGGAGGAGGTCAAACCTCTATACACTCCCTTGGACTCCGGCGAGGTGGAAAAGATCGGACCTAAATATGTAGATAAGCTGGGCTTTCCAGGGCAATATCCTTATACCCGCGGGGTACATCCGACCATGTATCGGGGGAGAATCTGGACCATGCGCCAGTTTTCGGGATTCGCCACCCCCAGGGAGACCAACCAGAGATACCACTATCTCTTAAAACACGGCCAGACCGGGCTATCGGTGGCCTTCGACCTTCCCACCCTGATGGGTTACGATTCCGACCACCCTCGAAGTAAAGGGGAGGTCGGCAAATGCGGGGTTGCGGTCGACTCTCTGAAAGACATGGAGATCATCTTCGATGGCATTTCCCTCGACAAAATCTCCACCTCCATGACTATCAATGCCCCCTCTTCGATCCTTTTGGCGATGTATGTGGTGGTGGGAGAAAAGCAGGGGGTGGCCTCTGAAAAGCTGACCGGTACTCTGCAGAACGACATCCTCAAGGAGTATATCGCCCAGAAGGAGTGGATCTATCCCCCGGAACCTTCGATGCGATTAATCACCGACATAATGGAGTTCTGTGCCGAGCATGTCCCCAAGTGGAATACCATCTCCATCTCCGGTTATCACATCCGGGAGGCGGGGGCGACCGCAGCTCAGGAGCTGGCCTTCACCTTGGCCGATGGTTTCGCGTACGTGGAGGCGGGGATTAAGGCTGGGATGGAGGTGGATACCTTTGCGCCTCGATTGTCGTATTTCTTCAACGCCCACTTGGATCTTTTCGAGGAGATCGCCAAATACCGAGCCGCTCGGAGAATCTGGGCCCGGCACATGCGAGAGAGGTATAAGGCTAAGAAGGAGATCTCCTGGCTTTTGAGGTTCCACACCCAGACCGCCGGCTGTTCCCTGACCGCCCAGCAGCCTGAAAACAACATCGTGCGCACCGCCTTCGAAGCTTTAGCGGGGGTTTTGGGGGGGACTCAATCCTTGCACACCAACAGCATGGACGAGACTTTAGCTCTCCCCTCCGAGAAGGCGGTGACCATCGCCCTTCGCTCGCAGCAGATAATCTCCCATGAGATCGGAGCCGCCAACACCATCGACCCTCTGGCAGGTTCATACTACCTCGAAGCCCTCACCGACCGATTGGAAGAGCAGGCGGAGAGATATTTCGAGGAGATTGATAAGCGCGGCGGGGTGTTAAGATGCATCGAGCAGGGCTTCCTCCAGCGGGAGATCGCCGACAGCGCTTATCGCTATCAGAGGGAGATCGAGAAGAAAGAGCGGATCATCGTCGGGGTCAACGATTACGTGATCGAAGGGGAGGAAGTAGAAATCCCCATTTTGGAGATTGACGAGCGGGTCGAGAGGGAGCAGTGTCAAGCGGTCAAGAACGTTCGTCGGAATAGGGATAACGACAAGGTCAAACGCACCCTGGCGGAGCTTAAGAAGGTTGCCCAGGGCAGCGACAATCACATCCCCGCCCTGTTGGAGTGCGTTCGTTCGTATGCCACCGAGGGGGAGATCGTGGAGGTGCTAAAGTCGGTCTTCGGCGAATATACCGAACCACCGATTTTTTAGTAGGTAGTAGATGGTAGGTAGTAGGCAGGGAAAAAACCGTAAGGGGCGGAATTCATCCGCCCCGACAGATCAAAAAGAAGAGCCGTAGCCCAGGTTGTCTCAACCTGGAGACTTCACATGAAAAGAAATGTTCTTACATTCCTAATAATGTTGGCTCTGGCGATCTGTTATTGTCAGAATCCCACCTCTACCGAGGAAAAGAGAAACGGTAAGGTAATGATGCGGAACAGCTCCGGGGTTGTGATAGTAATCTCCGGCTACACCCATCAGAGAGGTAATGACAGTGCCCGACAAGTCTTGAATAGAACCCTCTTCCCTGGATCTGATTATACCTTCAAGAGTCTGTTGGCTCCTACCCAGACTTTCCTCTTCAAAGGTGGCGATGTCATATCGGTTAGCTATCGCTCCAAGGAGAATGACCCTGATGACCCAGAAAACCCGCTTTTCGATGGCATCGCTGACGCCACCGTTAACGGCAATATCGGCATAGTGGTCAAAAGCGGAGGTCATGTATCGGTAGGACCGCAGTGATTGGTGATTGGTGAGTGGTTAGTAGTTAGTGGTGAGTTGTGATCGTTGTCTCCCGTTGTTGTTGCGGTCAGTGAAGGAGATACTTCGGATATTGTGAAATGAGAG
>JBHIBM010000011.1:0-17165 GCA_046759085.1 Candidatus Zixiibacteriota bacterium | reverse complement strand
GTTTGGCCGGCGGCGATTTCGCAGTTACAACGACCAGGGTGGTCATCTCCCTCTCCCCGGAGGAGACAGCGCGAAAGACTGCCGTCCTCTCGGCGCAAATCGTAAGTCCGTAGGAGGCGTTCTCTACGTTGGCGCCGGTGTAAACCTTACCGGAGGAGACCAAAAGCGCCGCCCCTACCTTGAATTCAGAATAGGGAGCGTAAGCTTTGAGCCGAGCCCTCTTGGCGCTCTCTATCAGTTCCTCTTCGCTCATGTTATCTCCGTTAAGAAGCTCTCTCCCCAACCGAAAGACGAAAACCCGAACGCTTCTGAGACGGTGGCACCCAGATCGCCCAAGCTTTCCCTGGTCCCCAGATCAACTCCGGGCCTCAGTTCGGGACCAAATACCAATAACGGGACATATTCCCGGGAATGGTCGGTCGAGGGGGTGGTGGGGTCACAGCCGTGGTCGGCGGTGATTATGAGGAGGTCTTTCCCTCCAAGTAAGAACAGAAACTCCGGCAACCTCCGGTCGAAATCCTCCAGCCCCTTTGCGAAATTCACATAATCGTTGCGATGGCCCCAGAGCATATCGAAGTCCACCAGGTTGGCGAAAATTAGTCCTCTCTTCTGGTTTTTCACTGTCTGATGAATTACCTCCATCCCGTGCTTATTCGAGCTGGTGTGAATGGTGCGGGTGAAGCCACGCCGACCAAAAAGGTCATCAACTTTGCCAATGCTGGTGACCTCGATACCTTCAGCTTTCAAATAATCTAATAGAGTGTCAGCAGGCGGGGGGAGAGAGAAATCTTTGCGCCTCTCGGTTCTGGTGAAATTCCCCGGTTTACCGATGAAAGGGCGAGCTATAACTCGAGCCACACCATGCTCTCCGGTCAGGATCTCACGGGCTTTTTGGCATATCCGGTATAGCTTCTCTATCGGAATGACCTCCTCGTGAGCCGCCAGTTGAAACACGCTGTCAGCGGAGGTGTAGAGGATCGGATTTCCGGTCTTAGAGTGTTCTTCCCCCAACTCTTCTATGATTTCCGTCCCGGAGGCCGGTTTATTGCCCAGGACTTCCAGCCCGGTCAGCCGCTTGAATTTCCCGATGATCTCTTCCGGGAACCCGTTCGGGTAGGTGGGGAAGGGACGGGTTGTTATAAGACCCATGAGCTCCCAGTGGCCGACAGTGCTATCCTTTCCTGAGGATAGAGTGGCCATCTTTCCAAAAGAGGCACCGGGCATTGAAGCTGGAGGGACACCTTTTATGGGGACTATGTTACCCAAACCTAGCCTCCCGAGGTTTGGGAGGTCGAGCCCACCCACAGCCTGGGCCGTGTTGGCAATACTGTTTGAGCCTTCATCCCCGTACCGGGCGGCGTCCGGCAAAGCCCCGACACCACAGCTGTCCAATATTATGATGACGACCCTTTCGAATTCTCTGGCCACAGGAAACTACCCAATCCAATCCCTCAAAATAAAAAAACCGCTTTCTTTAACCTCCCTCCCGGGAGGCGAACCTCAAAGCGGCTATTGAGGACTCCTTTGACTATTCTTTGTCTTCGCTTCTCTCCTCGTCTGCCCTCTCCTCTGTCTCTGTCTCGAGAGCTTCCTCTTTTTTCTTGGAAGCTTTCGCCTCCGGAGCCTTCTTCTTTGCGGTCTTTTTGGCTTTGGTTTTCTTCTTTTCCTTTTTCTCTTCGGTGTAAGTCAAAAGCCGCACCAACGACACCGGGGCACCATCTCCGAGCCTATGCCCCAGATGGATGATTCTGCAACTTCCACCGCTATTGCCCTCCAGCTTGGGAACTATCTCATCAAAGAGCTTTCTGAGGACTACTTTGTTCCTGACGGTGGTCGCCACCAAGCGCCGGGAATGGAGATCGCCTCTTTTCGCCAGAGCGACCAGCCTGTCGGTCCAGATTTTGAGGGCTTTGGCCTTAGTGGTGGTGGTCTTGATCTGTCCATGCTCCAACAGTGAGGTCACCAGATTTGCAAGCATGGCCCTACGGTGGGAGCCGGTCACCCCCAATTTTCTCACTTTTTTGCGATGGCGCATGTCACTCTTTGGTTGAAGGCTCTCTGTACTTGGATATATCCATCCCGAAGTGAAGCCCCATCTCACCTAAGACCGCATTGAGCTCGTTTAAGGACTTCTTGCCGAAATTGCGGTACTTGAGCATCTCCGCTTCGCTCTTCTGGACCAAATCCTCGATAATCTGAATGTTGGCTGCCTGCAGGCAGTTGGAGGAACGGACCGAAAGCTCCAATTCGTCAACCCTCATCTTGAGGAGATTCCTTATTCTGATGGTCTCCTCGTCGACTACCTCCTCTTCGGGAATCTCTATCTCCTCCTCCTTGCAGATGAACACCATCAGGTGGTCTTTCAGCAACTTCGCCGCAAAGGCCAGGGCCTCCTCCGGGCTCATGGTGCCATCGGTCCAGATCTCTAAGAGCAGACGATCATAATCAGTTCTCTGACCCACCCGGGTGTTTTCGACACTGAGATTCACCCTGCTGACTGGGGAGTAAGTCGCGTCCAGCGGGATGGTTCCGATCGGCTGGTCCGGCTTTTGGTTCTGCTCTGAGGAGACATAGCCTCGCCCGGTGTCGACCTCCATTTCGATCTTAACCTCGCTGTTCTCGCTAAGCTTGAGGAGATGCTGCCCGGGGTTGACGATTTCAATTGTCGGATCACAAACGAGATCGCCAGCAGTGTAGTCTCCTTTCTTTTTGACCTCCAGATAGATGGACCTGGGCCCGTCCTCCTGCATCCTCAGACGGACCTTCTTGAGGTTTAAAACTATCTCAACGACGTCCTCGTATACCCCCGGGAGGGTAGAAAACTCGTGGAGGGCGCCGTCAATCCTCATGGAGGTGATCGCCGCTCCCGGTACCGAAGAGAGAAGCGCTCTCCGCAGGGCATTTCCCAGAGTAGTCCCAAACCCCCGCTCCAAGGGCTCTATCTTGAACTTGGAGTACATATCGGTGGCGGTGGACTCCTCCAAGACAACCTCTTTAGGCATCTGAAAATTCTTCAATTTAGCGGTCACCAGGACCTCCTCCCGAAAATAACCACCTATTTAGAGTAAAGCTCAACAATAAGCTGTTCTGCAACCAAAACCGGGATGTCCTCCCTTTTGGGACGCTCCAGAAGCTCCCCTTCCAGCTTGGCCTTGTCCAACCTCAACCACGGGAGCTCCGACCCCCTTCCGGCATCCTTCAAAGCGTCGTGGATGACGTCTAAGTTACGGCTCTTCTCTCTGACGCTCACAATATCGCCGGGCCTAAGAGCGTAGGAGGGAATATCCGCCTTGCGGCCGTTGACCTGAAAATGATCGTGGCGCACCAACTGTCGGCCCGATTTCCTGGAGGGGGCAAAGCCCAAACGATAAACGATATTGTCCAGCCGACACTCCAACTCTTGCAGGAGGTTCTCTCCGGTTATCCCCTTACACCTCTCCGCCCTCTCGAAGTAGTTTCTAAATTGTCTCTCCAAGACCCCGTAAATTCTCCGGACTTTCTGCTTCTCCCGCAACTGCAGGCCGTAACCGCTGGACCTTCTGCGGCGGATGGCGTTGCCGTGTTGCCCGGGAGGGTAACCACGCCGGTCGAAGCCGCATTTATCGGCGTAACAGCGATTCCCCTTCAGGAAGAGCTTCATCCCCTCACGTCGACACAGCTTACAATTTGCACCACTATACCTGGCCATCAATCACTCCCGAAATCACGAACTAGTATCAACAGCATCTCCAGAAGCAACGACTCTAAGAAGAACTTCGAGGCCGCGGCTAGACCCTCCTTCTTTTCGGTGGACGGCAACCGTTATGGGGAATGGGAGTAACGTCTTTTATTGCGGTTATCACCAATCCGGCAGCCTGCAACGATCTGATGGCGGCCTCTCGTCCGGATCCCGGACCCTTGACCCAAACCTCCACCTTCCGCAATCCCATCTCCATCGACTCCCTGGCAGCTGCTTGGGCCGCCCTCTGGGCCGCAAATGGGGTGCTCTTTCTCGAACCCTTGAACCCCATCTTGCCGGGGGAGCCCCAGGCGATCACGTTGCCTCCCTCGTCGGTCAGGGTGATGATGGTGTTGTTGAAGGTAGCCTTGACGTGAGCGATGCCGTGGGGCTCTACCTTGCGACCCTTCTTTTTCGACTTTCTTCTCTTAGCTTCTGCCAACTAACCTCCTAAAGAAAAGGGTGCGAACGAAAGACCCCTCCTCCAATCGCTAGTCACCTATCTACCTCTTTTCCCCTTTTTGTGCCCTATGGTTTTCTTGGGGCCCTTGCGGGTTCTGGCGTTGGTTTTGGTCCTCTGGCCCCTCACCGGGAGCCCCCGGCGATGCCTCAGACCCCGATAACATCCGATATCGATGAGGCGCTTAATGCCCATTGCCACCTCACCCCGCCGAGCCCCTTCTACCTTGCAACTGGCCTCGATTTCGCCTCTGAGCTTGGCAACCTCTTCCTCAGACAGCTTGTTGACCCGGGTGTCGGCATTGACTCCGGTGGCCATCAGAATCCTCTTGGAAGAGGAAAGCCCAATACCGTATATGTATGTGAGCGCCACCTCAATCCTCTTGTCGCGTGGCAGATCGATTCCCGCAATTCTGGCCATAGACCCTACCTACTATCTAATAACTAACCTTGTCTCTGCTTGTGCTTGGGGTTGACACAAATTACCCGAACCACCCCTTTCCTTTTGACGATCTTGCACTTGGCGCATCTTTTCTTCACCGAAGAGCGGACCTTCACTTTCGACTCCTGAGAATAAAGTTCTCTCTATACACCTATTTGTACCGATATACTATCCGACCCCGAGACAAATCGTAGGGGGAGAGCTCCAGGGTCACCCTATCCCCGGGGAGGATTTTTATGAAGTGCATCCGCATCTTTCCGGAGATGTGAGCCAACACCCGATGACCATTGTCCAACTCCACCCGAAACATGGCGTTGGGGAGAGGTTCGATCACTCTGCCCTCAACCTGAATTGTCTCCTCTTTCTTTGCCATATGAGAAACTTAATCCATGTAACCAAAACTATTTTTGTACAAATAAATCACCGAGTTGTCAAGATTATAGGGCCGTTGGAGGTGACGACAACGGTGTGCTCGAAATGAGCGGAAAGGGAACGATCCTTGGTCACGACCGTCCATTGGTCCTTCAAGGTCTCTATCTCGTAACCCCTCTGGTTGACCATCGGCTCAATCGCCAGAACCATGCCCTCCTTGAGAAGGGGACCGGCTCCGGGCTTGCCGTAGTTGGGGATTCGGGGATCTTCGTGCATCTTTTTCCCGAGGCCGTGTCCGACCAAATCCCGAACCACTGAAAACCCGTTGGATTCCACGTGACTCTGGATGGCCCAGGAAATATCGGTCAGATGTCCCCCCGGCCGGGCAGCCTCGATCCCCCGATATAAAGCCTCCTCTGCTACCCGGGCCAACCTCTTCGCCTCCGGGGAAACCCCGTCGACCAGAAAAGTATAAGCGCTGTCGCCATAGTAGCCATCGAGGAGAACTCCAACGTCGATCGAGACCAGCTGTCCGGCCTCGATTCTGCGATCACCGGGGATCCCGTGAACTACCTCCTCGTCAATGGAGATGCAGATGTTGGCGGGATAGCCGTGGTAACCTTTGAAGGCCGCCTTACCCCCGCGGCTTTCAATATACTCGTTCGCCAAATCATCGAGCACCGCAGTGGTGATGCCGGGCTTAAGATTCTCCCTTATCACTTCGAAGGCTCCGGCCACAATCATCCCCGCGGAACGGATTTTCTCTATCTCAGCTTTGGTCTTCAGCGAAATCATAACCACGGTCAGAGAGAGTTTCTTCCTTTTCAGGAAGAGGTGATAGCCTCCAGAATTTTCTCAAAAACAGAAGAGCTGTCCCCCTCCCCATCAACCTCCTTCAGCTTATACTGCAGTCGATAGAAATCCTCGATCGGCCCCGTCCGGTGACGATAAACCTCTAAACGATTCTTTATCACCTCTTCGCTATCATCGGAGCGTCTCTTAAGCTCCGCCCCACAATGCTCGCAGAGCCGGTCCTCTTTCGGGGGTTTAAAGGAGATATTGAAAAGGGCGCCGCATTTGGGACAGAAGAGCCTGCCGGTCAGTCTCTTGATGAGGGTATCATCGGAGACCTTCAGCTTGATCACCTCGTAGATGTTTATCCCCATCTCCCCCAAGATAGAAGTCAATCCCTCCGCCTGGGGGATGGTTCGAGGGAAACCGTCGAAGATGAAGCCGGAAGCAGTCTCATCTTCCGACAACTTCTCCCTTATGACTTTCAACATCACCCCGTCGGGGACCAGCTCCCCCCGATCCATATACGCCTTCGCCTCCTGCCCCAAGGCCTTGCCGGAGTTGACCGCAGCTCGCAAGATATCCCCGGTGGAGATGTGGACCAGGTTGAACTTCTGCGCTAAGAGCCTCGCCTGCGTCCCCTTTCCCGAGCCCGGAGGCCCTAAAATTACCAACTTCGGTTTCATGGTCATCTTCGACTCCAAGCCCTCTGGCAGCTAAGCGTATCTCCCCTTCAGCCTCGCCTTCTTCATGAAACCCTCGTAATGTCTCTCCAAGAGATGAGCCTCGATTTGCTGTAATGTGTCCAAGGCTACGCCGACGACAATCAGAAGCCCAGTCCCACCGAAATAGAAAGCGACGTGAAAACTGCTCGCCATCAGGGTGGGCGTTACCGCTATCAGGGCGAAGAAAATCGCCCCCGGGAGAGTGATCCGGGTCAAGACCCGATCGATATATTCGGAGGTCTTCTTCCCCGGACGGACTCCGGGAATCTTTCCGTCCTCCCTGGCGATACGGTCGGCCATATCGACGGGGTTGACCGCAATGGCGGTGTAGAAATAAGCGAAAAAGACGATCATCAATCCGTAAACGATGTTATACAGAAGTGCGTTGGGCTGAAAATAGCCGGCGAACTCCTGCATCACCTCCGAATTAGGGAAAAAGGTGGTGACGGTGCTGGGAGCGAACATAATCGACTGCGCGAAAATTATCGGAATGATGCCGGCGGTGTTCACCGAAAGGGGCAGGTGAGTACGGAAAGACCTCCGCATCCTCCGCCCGTAGATCTTCTGCCCATAGTGAACCGGGATTTTCCTCTGAGATCGGGTAACCAGCACGATGGCGGCAACCACCACGAAGACAAAAGCCAGTATCAATAGCTCCGAGAGGAGGTTTCTGTAACCAGCCAAGAACTGCTGGGTCTCTCCCAGGACCGCTCCCGGCAGGCGGGCGATGACCCCGATGAAAATTATGAGCGAGATCCCATTGCCTATTCCCCGCTCGGTGATCTGCTCTCCCAGCCACATGATGAAGATGGTGCCGCAGGTTAAGGTTATCATCGTCAAGAGCTTGAAGCCAGCTCCGGGGTTGGGAACCACCGTGGCCCCGGAGGCGGTGGTTAAGCTCTCCAGCCACAGGCTGGTGCCGAAGGCCTGCATCGCCGAGATCAAGACCGTCCCATAGCGGGTGTATTGGGTGATCTTCCTGCGCCCCTCTTCCCCCTCCCTCTGCAGCTTCTGGAAATAGGGCATGACCGCGCCCAAAAGCTGAATTATGATGGAGGCGGATATATAGGGCATTATTCCCAGAGCGAAGATGGTCGCACGACGGAGATTTCCACCGGCGAACATATCGTAGAGCCCAAAGAGAGAACCCTTGGCCTGCTCGAAGAACTCCTGCAGGGCGACGGCATTAATTCCCGGGGAGGAGATGTGTCCGCCGAGACGGTAGACAATCAGAATCCCCAAGGTGAAGAGAACCCTCTTTCGTAGCTCCGGAATCTTGAAGATGTTCCTGAAACTCTGAAACATCAGATGACCTCTACCCTCCCCCCGGCGGCCTCGATCTTCTGCCGGGCACTCTGGCTGAAGGCGTTGGCGGCGACGGTGGCGGCGAACTTCATTTCTCCACCGCCGAGGATCTTTAGGGGCAAATCGATTTTTCTTACGATTCCCCTCTCTTTTAAGATCTCAGGGTCGATCCTTTCCAACCCGGTCAGAGTTTCCAACTGATATAAGTTGACTATCACAAACTCCCTTTTGAAGGGGGATCTGAAACCTCTTTTGGGGAGCCTTCTTGAGAGCGGCATCTGCCCCCCCTCGAAATAGGCCTTGCTTTTGTAACCGGAGCGGGACTTCTGCCCCTTGTGGCCCCTGGTGGAGGTCTTGCCGTGACCACTTCCAGGTCCGCGCCCCACCCGCTTGCGCTTCCTGGTGGAACCCGGAGGTTTTCTGAGTTCTCCCAACTTCATAGGTGCTACTCTTCGTCCATCTCCACCAGGTGACGGACCTTCGATATCATTCCCCGAATCTGAGGCGTGTCCCGATGGACTACGGTCTGGTGCATCCTCTTCAGACCCAGAGCCAGGAGAGTTCTCTTCTGTTTCTGAATAGAATCGTTGGAGCTTCTCACCTGCGTTATCTTCAATCTCTTCGCCAACGTACTGCTCCCCAGCTTAAAAGTCTATGCCCTCTTTCGAGCTTTCTTCTCTTCGGGCGCCCTCTCTCCGCCCAGGCCGCTTTTTCTGAAGTTATCGATCTCCCCAATCCTCTTTAGCTCCAAGAGCCCGTTCATGGTGGCTTTGACGACATTGTGCAGATTGGGAGATCCGAGGGACTTCGTCAATATATCCTGCACCCCCGCGACCTCCAAGACCGCTCTGACCCCACCTCCCGCGATAACCCCGGTCCCGGGGGCCGCCGGTTTCAGAAGCACCCGGGCAGCGCCAAACTTTCCCACAATCTCATAGGGGATGGTACCACCAACCAGGGGAACTGTAGCCAGAGCTTTCTGGGCCGCTTCGGTTCCCTTTCTCACCGCAACCGCGACCTCCGCGGCCTTTCCCAGACCAACTCCGACCCGGCCGCGCTTGTCGCCGACAGCCACCAATGCCGTAAACCCGAAACGCCGCCCCCCCTTGACCACCTTGGCGACCCGGTTTATGTGAATTACCCTCTCCTCGTATTCTAGAACTGCTTCCCCAAGATTCCCAATCATCTTCGCCTCAAACCTTCCAAATGACGAATGCCTCAGAACTGCAAACCGCCTTCCCTGGCAGCCTCGGCCAGGGCCTTGACCCTCCCCCGATAGGCATTACCGTTGCGATCGAAGACCACGCTTTCGATTCCTCTCTCCTTGGCCATCCAAGCCAGGTGAGCTCCCACCATTTTGGCAATCTCCAATTTCCTCATACCCGGCTGGAAGCTCTCGCGGAGTGCCGGATTCAGAGAGGAGACTCCAGTTATGGTCTTCTGGGAGGCATCGTCCACAAACTGTCCGTATATCTGTCTCAAGCTCTTGTACACCACCAGCCGCGGTCTTTCGGAAGTCCCGTAAAGCCTCCTCTTTGATCTCTTCTTCCTTCTTTCGGCCCTCAACTTGGTCTTTTTCAATCTGTCAGGCATCTTTCGGCTCAAGCTCCAACGGTCTTTCCAGCTTTGTGACGAACGACCTCCCCAAGGTATCGAATCCCCTTCCCCTTGTACGGCTCCGGCGGCCTGACGGAGCGGATCTTGGCGGCAACATCTCCCACCAGCTGCTTGTCAATTCCGGAGACGACTATCTCCTGGGTCGGAGGCTTAGTTCCTTTGGGGGAACCGACCTCTACCGTTATCCCCTCCGGAAGAGAGAACACCACCTTATGCGAAAGTTGAACCTCCACCGAGAGGACTTTGCCCACCATCTCGGCACGATAACCGGTGCCCACTATCTGCAGCCTCTTCTGAAAACCTTCGGTGACTCCGGTGACCATGTTCGCCAAAAGGGTTCTGGTCAAGCCGTGGAGGGATTTATGCCTCTTAGAGTCCGTGGCTCTCTTTACCAGGATACGGGAATCATCGATCTCGATGCCCGTCCCCTCTGGCAACTGGTGTCCCAAGCTCCCCCGGGGACCTTCGACCGTGACCCTGCGGTCGTCCAAAGTGACTTTGGTTCCCTCGGGGATGACTATGGGCACCTTTCCGATTCTAGACACCGCTTATCACCTTCTCTACCAGACCCGGCACAGAAGCTCTCCCCCAATACCCATCCTCCGAGCCTCGGCGTCGGTCATAACCCCGGAGGAGGTGGAGACGATCAACATCCCCAGGTGCCGAGTCATCTTCCGAATCCGGTCTTTGTCGTAGTAGACCCGCAGACCTGGCCTGGAAAGCCTTTTCAAGCCGGTTATGATGCTCTCCCCGGAGGCGGTATAGCTCAGATAAAGACGCAGAATCCCCTGTTCGTTGTCGTCAACAGACTCCAGCTTGGAGATGTAGTTGCACTCCAGGAGGATCTCGGCGATCCGGCGTTTGATCTTGGAGGCCGGGATTTCGACCTCTTTGTGTTGGGCCCGGCAAGCGTTTCGCAGCCGAGTCAACATGTCCGCAATGGGGTCCGTCATCGTCATAGCAAAGCTCTCACCAGCTGGCTTTCACCACTCCCGGAACCTGCCCGGCTAAGGCCAACTCTCGAAAACAGATGCGACACAATCCGAAACGGCGCATATAGCCTCGGGGTCGGCCGCAGCGCCGGCAACGATTGTGATACCTCACCGGAAACTTGGGTTTCCTCTTCCACTTCTCTATCTTACATTTCTTGGCCACGAAATCCCCTTCTATCTCTCCCGAAACGGCATTCCCAATTCCTTCAGAAGCTCGTAAGCCTCGCGGTCGGTCTGGGCGGTAGTAACAATAGTGACGTTCATCCCCCGGATTTTCTGAACCTTGTCGTAGTCGATCTCCGGAAATATGATCTGCTCCTCCAAACCCAGGGTGTAGTTCCCTCGTCCGTCGAAAGACTTCTTGGGCAGGCCGCGAAAGTCCCTGATTCTGGGAATGGCGACGTTCACCAGCCGGTCGAAGAACTCATACATCCTCCGGCCTCTTAAGGTGACGCTGGCACCGATGGCCATCCCAGCTCGAAGCTTGAAATTGGAGATCGACTTTTTGGCCCGACGGAGGACCGCCCGCTGACCGGTTATGATGCCGAGCTCCTCCGCCCCCACCTCTAAGAGCTTGGGATTGGAGATGGCGTCGCCAACCCCGATGTTAACGACAACCCTTTCAAGCTTGGGCACCTGCATTATGTTCTCATAACCCAGGCGCTTCTGCAGCTCCCCCCTCACCCGCTCAAGGTACTTCTGTTTGAGCCGACTCATAACAGTTACAGGATCTCCCCACACTTTTTGCAGATTCGCACCTTGGTGCGGTCCCCTAAGATACGATAGCCGACCCGAGTGGCGGAGGAGCACTTGTTGCAGTAAAGCATCACATTGGAAATATGGACGCTCCCCTCCTTCTCGATGACCCCCCCCTTGGGGTTGCGTCTGGTGGGACGCGAATGACGCTTCACCATATTTATCCCCTCCACCAGAATGCGTCTCTCCTCCGGAAAAACCTTAAGCACCCTGGCGATGTTGCTCTTCTGGGTGCGCCCCTTGCCGGCAATCACCATCACGGTGTCGTTCTTCTTTATCCTCATTACCGCTTAAAACCTCATAAGACCTCGGGGGCCAGGGAGACTATCTTCATGAACTGTTTCTCCCGAAGTTCCCGGGCCACCGGCCCGAAGATGCGGGTGCCGCGGGGTTCTCCCTGCTCATTTATCAGGACCGCAGCGTTGTCCGAGAAACGGATGTAAGTGCCGTCACGTCTCTTGGTCTCCTTGGTGGTGCGCACCACCACCGCCTTGGAGATGTCGCTCTTCTTGACGGTTCCACCGGGGATGGCAGCCTTCACGGTGATGACGATGATGTCTCCGACCCGGGCATATCTCCTCTTGGAGCCTCCCAGAACTCGGAAGCACATTGCCTTCTTGGCTCCGGAGTTGTCGGCAACGTTCAGTCTGGTTTGCTCCTGAATCATCTTATCTTGCCTTCTCCAGGACTTCGACCAGACGCCACCTTTTGTTTCTGGAAAGCGGACGGGTCTCCATGACCTTCACCAAATCCCCGACCATAGAGCGGTTTTCCTCATCGTGGGCAAACAGCTTCGTGGTGCGGGTAATCACCTTCTTGTAAATGGGGTGGGCCATCCGACGTTCGATTGCCACCACCACGGTCTTGTCCATCTTGTTGGAGACCACCCGGCCGACCCGCTCTTTCCTTTTGCCCCGCTTAAGGGTCTTTCTCGCCTCCATCTTCAACACACCCCTCTATTTTTCAGAATTTGCCGCTATTTCCCTGATTCCCAGCTCACCCTCCTTCAGGATGGTGTTGAGCCGGGCCAGTTCCCGGCGCAAGGTCCTGACCTTGAGAGGGTTATCCAGATACTGAGTCGATCGCCTCAAGCGGAGATTGAAGAGCTCCTCCTCTAAATCTCTCTTTCTTTGAAGAACCTCCTCGGTGGTCAGATCTCGAATCTGCCGCGGTTTCATTTACTAGTCTCCGAACTGCTCGCTTCTGGTTACGATCTTGGTTCTGATCGGGAGCTTGGCCGCCGCCAAGCTCATCGCCTCCCGGGCCAGCTGTTCTGAGACCCCCTCTAGCTCGAACAGCACCCGTCCCGGTTTGACCACCGCCACCCAGGATTCCGGCGCCCCCTTACCCTTACCCATACGGGTCTCGGCGGGCTTTTTGGTCACCGGCTTGTCGGGGAAGATGCGGATCCAGACCTTCCCCCCACGTTTGATGTGACGGGTCAGAGCTACCCGGGCCGCCTCTATCTGGCGATTGGTGATCCAGGCCGCCTGAAGGGCCCTCAGCCCATACTCCCCGAAGCTCACCCGGGAGCCCCGGTAGGCTTTGCCGCGCATCTTCCGACGCTGCTGCTTTCTGAACTTCACCCTCTTGGGCATTAGCATTTCAGCCGACCTCCGCTCACTTCGAGCCGCCCTCCTTCACTCTTCTGCCTCTCCCGGGGCTGCGGCCGGGAGCCTCTTTCTTGGCTGCCCCTTTGGCTTCCGCGGAGGTGGAGGCCCCCGGTCTTTTCCTGCGAATGCGACCGCGCCGCCTCCGCTTGGGAGCCTCTTTAGGTCTGGCCCTGTCTGCCTCCCTCCTTCTGCTCACCAGGGAATTCTCGGGGAGGGGCTCGAATTTCTTATCGATCGCCTCTAAGTATTCTGGAGTGCCCAGGACCTCTCCCCTGCAAATCCAGACCTTCACTCCGATGGTGCCGTAAGTGGTATTGGCGGTGGCGGTGGAGTAGTCTATGTCCGCTCTGAGAGTGTGAAGGGGAACTCTCCCCTCGTGATACTTCTCTTTCCGGGCGATTTCAGCCCCCCCCAGCCGTCCTCCGCAAATCACCTTGATTCCCTCGGCGCCCAATTTCATCGCGGCCGCAACCGCCCTTTTCATGGCTCGCCGGAAGGAGACTCTCCCCTCCAGTTGTTTGGCGATGCTCTCCGCGACCAGCTTGGCGGACAGCTCCGGCTTTTTCACCTCGATAATGTTCAAGACAACCTCTTTGCCGGTGAGCATCTGTAGCTCCCCTTTGAGTTTGTCGACCTCCACACCCTTACGACCGATGACAATCCCCGGCCTGGCGGTGTGGATGTCGATAGTGACCCTTCGGGGCGCCCGGAGAATCTCGATGTTGGCAATCCCAGCATGCTCCAGACGCTTCTCGGTGTAACCACGCAGAAGAAGGTCTTCGTTCAACAGCTCCGCGAAGCCAGAGTCCGTAAACCACTTCGAACCCCAGCTTTTGATAATCCCCAACCTCAGGCCGTATGGGTGGGTCTTTTGTCCCAAACAGTCCTCCTCTTCGACTACGTTTTCCGCCTGTCAGTTTCGCTTGGCCTCGCCTCTATGACCACCTTCAGGTGGGAGGTGCGCCTGCGGATGCGGAAGGCTCTCCCCATGGAGGCCGGTCGAATTCTCTTCAAGGTGGGTCCGGAGTCGACCGTGATCGACCTGACAAACAGGTCCTCAGATTTGATCTTGGCGCTTCCCTCCCTGGCGATGGCGTTGGAGGCCGCCGATTTCACCGCCCTGGCGATCGCCTGGGCGGCGGCCTTGGGGGTGAGTAGAAGTGTATCCAAAGCCTCATCCACGCCGCTGCCAACCACCAGCTCCCCCACCCGCCGCAGCTTCCGAGGCGACATCCGCAAGAATCTCAACTGGGCCTGATACTCCATGTCTTATTTCAGCGCCACCGAACGATGAGTCAACTTCCCGGAATGCCCCCGGAAAGTCCTGGTGGGAGCGAATTCTCCCAGCTTGTGGCCGACCATATTCTCGGTGAGGTACACCGGGATGAACTTGTTCCCGTTGTGAATCGCCAGGGTATGCCCCACGAACTCCGGAGGAATGGTGGAGCGCCGGGCCCAGGTCTTAATGACCCTCTTCTCTCCGGTCTGGTTTAAAGCCTCGATCTTTTTTTGCAGTTTCGGGTCGATATGGGGACCCTTTTTCAGCGATCTAGCCATCTCTTCGAACTCACCTCCGACGTTTGATTATCTGTTTATCCGACAGCTTCCCTCTCCTGGTTTTGAGCCCCTTCGTGATTTTTCCCCAGGGGCTACAGGGATGTCGGCCGCCGGATGATTTCCCCTCACCACCCCCCATGGGGTGATCAACGGGGTTCATCACCACCCCCCTAACCGAGGGACGCACTCCCAGCCAGCGTGATCTCCCCGCCTTTCCCAGGGAAATGCTCTCATGGTCGATGTTGCCAACCTGCCCCAAGGTGGCGTAATTCTCCAGCCGCACCAGCCTCACCTCCCCAGAGGGGAGACGGAGATGTGCGAAGTCTCCCTCCTTTGCCAAAAGCTGCGCCATGCTGCCCGCCCCCCGGGCCAGTTGACCACCATATCCACGCTTCAGCTCCACATTGTGAACAGAGCTCCCGGCGGGTATCTTCGCCAAAGGCAGGCTGTTGCCTATCTTGATCTCGGCCCCCTCGCCAGACACAATCTGGTCGCCAACCTGTAATCCCAAAGGAGCCAGAATGTATCTCTTTTCGCCGTCGGCATAGAATAAAAGCGCTATCCGAGCCGAACGATTGGGGTCGTATTCGATGGTCGCCACTCTGGCGGGGATACCATACTTGTCCCTTTTGAAGTCGATCAGGCGATAACGCCGCTTGTGGCCCCCACCGCGATGGCGGCAGGTTATCCGTCCCAGGTTGTTGCGCCCCCCGCTACCCTTCCGGGGACGCAGAAGCGACTTCTCCGGAACCTTCCCCGAAAGCTCCGCGAAATCCGGGGCTAAACGGAAGCGAAGTCCCGGCGTGGTCGGTTTGAATTTCTTAAGTCCCACTTAGTTGCCTCGGCGATTCATACCTTCTCGAAAAGCTCTATGGTGTCCCCCTCCGCAAGCTTCACGATCGCTTTTTTCCAGTTTGGCCTTCTTCCTCGGAAGCGCCCCATGGCCTTGATCTTGCCCCTCAGCCTCATGGTAGTGACGTCCAGGACCCTGACGCTGAAAACTGTCTCGATCGCGCTTTTTATCTCCAGCTTATTGGCATCCGTCGACACCACGAAGGCGTAACGATTCTCTCGTTCCTTCAAAGAGGTGGCCTTCTCGGTGGTGAGGGCCGTCACCAAGATATCTCGGGGTGACTTCACTCTGAATACACCTCCCCGAGTGACTCTAAGGCGGGTGGCGATATGAGCACGTATTCGGCGCCCAAAACATCGTAACAGTTGGCCAGAATCGCTCGTTTATACCTCAGGTTCTTTATGTTATTGCAGGACTTCGGCAGGTTTTCATCCTTGCCCTCCACCAGCAGCAACACCTTCTTATCGAGGAGATTAAGCTTCCCCAGAAATTCGGCCATAATCCTGGTTTGAGGTTGCTCCAATATCGGCACCTCCACCACCGCGATCTTCCCCTGATTGCTTTTGTCCGTAAAGGCGGATTTTAAGGCCGCCCTCTTCATCTTCCTGAGGAGAGGGCTGCGGTGGTCTCGAGGTCTGGGTCCGAACGTTACCCCACCCCCGACCCAGATAGGGGAGGTGTTACTGCCGGCTCTCGCTCTGCCGGTCCCCTTCTGCCGCCAGGGTTTGCCGCCTCCACCGGAAACCTCGGCTCTGGTCTTAGTTGAGTGGGTGCCCTGCCTCTGATTGCGGAGGTAGGTTTTAACATACTGGTGCACAACCGCCTCTTTGATCTCAGCAGAAAAGAGCTGATCCGGGAGCTTCACCTTCTCCCCGGGACTGCCATCGCTTCTGTAAAAAATCGCCTCCGCCATCTACCCCCCTATCCCCCTTTTGGTGAGCGTTATCTTGAGCAGGTTGTTTATCTTTCCGGGGACTGAGCCTTTCAGCAAAAGCAGATTGCTTTCGGGATCGACCGCGACCACGGTGAGGTTTTTTACGGTCTGACGGACGTTGCCCATCTGCCCCGCCATCCGGG
The DNA here is from genome assembly GCA_046759085.1 of Candidatus Zixiibacteriota bacterium. Lineage (GTDB taxonomy): Bacteria > Zixibacteria > MSB-5A5 > DG-27 > DG-27 > DG-27. The sequence continues at coordinate 887 of JBHIBM010000011.1, read as the reverse complement.
TACCCTTCCAGACTCGGGAGGGATAGGAACTGGCCCCAATCGATCCCGGCGCTCGCAGGCGGTCGGATTGCCCGTGAGTCTTGGGTCCCCCGCGGAAATGATGCCGACGAACTCCCCCCTGAAAGCCCAAACCTTTGGTGGTGCCGGTGACGTTGACCTTATCCCCCACCTTGAAAATATCCACCGTCAGCGTCTCTCCAATTTTGACCGCCTCCTCCGGGGAGATCTGTCCCTCCCGGAGCCACCTGCGGGGCTCCAGTCCGGCTTTCTTGAAATGGCCGCCCAAAGGTTTATTGACCAGCTTCGACCGTATCTTCCCGAAACCGAGCTGAACCGCGGCATAGCTGTCCTTTCCCGGAGTCTTCACCTGAACCACATGACATGGCCCGGCCTCGATAACGGTGGCCGGAACTACCTCACCCTTTTCGTCAAACAGCTGAGTCATCCCTACTTTTCGTCCCAAGATCGTCTGCATAATAAAACTTTAAATATATCAATTCTCTCACAGAAATCAAACTTTTATTTCCACATCCACTCCTGCAGGCAGATCCAGTCTCATCAGGGCATCGACGGTCTCCTGATTGGAATCGAATATGTCCAACAGTCGTTTGTGGATGCGAGTCTCGAACTGCTCCCGGGACTTCTTGTCAACGTGCGGCGACCTCAAGACCGTGTACACCGTCCGCTTGGTGGGCAACGGCACCGGACCGGAGACCTTGGCGCCGGTTCGAGTCACGGTGCGCACGATCTCCTGTGCGGACTTATCTAAGGCGGCGTGGTCATACGCTTTAAGCCGGATCCTTATTTTTTGACCTTCAATCAATTTCTGCACCTACTCTGTGATTTCGGTTACGACCCCGGCGCCGACGGTCCTGCCACCCTCCCGG
>JBHIBM010000010.1:0-17213 GCA_046759085.1 Candidatus Zixiibacteriota bacterium | reverse complement strand
GAGTGCGGACGATGCGACCTCAATTGCCCGGCGCACCTTTCGGAGAAGCCGCTTTCGCCCAAGGATGTCATTCTGAACTTGCAGCATCATCTGCTCGATTCCGGCGACGAACTTCTGCGGCATAAGACACAAGCCAAAGAAAACAAGACCGAGGCGGAGAAAGGTCAGTTGATCGGCCCCATCGTTGAGGAGGAGGCCCTCTGGAGCTGCACCACCTGCTACGGTTGCGTCCACAACTGCCCAGTATTCATCGAACATATCGACAAGATAGTTGACATGCGCAGGTATCTGGTTCTATCGGAGGGAAAGGCGCCACCTGAGGCCGCCACCACCCTGCGCAATCTGGAACGTAGCCGAAATCCTTGGGGGCTTCCTCAATCCTCAAGGACTGACTGGATTGAGGGTCTGGACATACCGCTGTTGAGTGAAAATAAGAAAGCAGAGTATCTTTTCTGGGTTGGGTGTTCCAGCTCCCTGGATGCCCGGAACACCAAGATTGCCATCGCCTTTGCCAAACTGTTGAAAGCCGCGGGGGTAAGCTTCGGCATCTTAGGCGAGGAGGAGAACTGTTGTGGCGAGCCCGCCCGCCGGATGGGGGACGAATACCAGTTTCAGACCCTGGTAGAGACTAACCTTGAGATTTTGAAGAATTATGGAGTCAGAAAAATCTTGACAATCTGCCCGCACGGGTTTAATACTTTCAAATACGAACATCCCCAATTCGGCGGGGACTTCGAGGTCTGGCACCACAGCGAGTTTATAAGGAAGCTCATTCGTGAGAAGAGATTGAGTTTGAAGGCGGGACTGAAGGAAAAGGTCAGCTATCACGATTCCTGCTACCTGGGACGTTACAACGACATCTATGACTCGCCCAGAGAGATTTTGAAGTCCCTGACCGGCGGGAGCCTGACCGAACTCCCCCGCCGTAAGGGAAAGTCCTTCTGCTGTGGCGCCGGCGGGGGCAGGATGTTTATGGAGGAGAGCGTCGGCAAGAGGGTCAACAACATCCGCACCCAGGAGATCCTGGATTCCGGGGCCGAAGTGGTGGCCTCTGCCTGTCCTTTCTGCCTGACGATGCTCTCTGACGGGGTCAAAGACTTGGACGCTGAAGAGAGATTGAAGATATTCGATATTGCCGAGCTGGTATCCCAATCGCTGGAATTGTGATTTGCCTGATAACCGACCGCGGAACATAAGTCAGAAACCTATAAATTTACGGAGGTGAGAAATGCAGGTTAAGTTCCGTTCCGAGTTTAAGCTTCTCTTGTGGGGGATAGTCATCCTTTTTTTGTTTACCACCCCGGTTTGGGCGGACCTCTACTACGAGCAGACCACCACCGATTACTCCTCTACTCCGGGAGGAGAGAAAACCATCGTGGAGACCGGGAAGGGGTATGTAAAATCGGACAAGATGAAAACAGAAGACCTGACTAATAGGCAGGCTATGATCATCCGACTGGACAAGGAACTCATCTGGGAGGTGGACCACGACAAGAAAACCTATTCCGAGATGACCTTTGAGGAGCTCGAGAAGATGGCTGCGGAAGGAATGTCCGCTCCCCAGATGAGCGCGGAGGAGAGGCAGCAGATGGAGGAGATGTTGAAATCGATGCCTCCAGAGCAGAGGGAGATGATGGAAAAGATGATGGGTGGCATGATGGAGACCGGGGAGTCGATGTTCGAACCGAAGGTCACCCCCACCGGCAAAAAGGAAAAGCTTTTGGGTTACACCTGTGAGATAGTGGATGTCACTTTCGGAGCGGGCATCACCGGGAAGTTCTGGGTCAGCGATAAAATCCTCTCCGAGATAGAGTACTCCAAATTCCTCCAGAGAATGCCGTCTCAGACGAGCGCGATGGAGGAGTTCTCCAAGATGAAGGGATTCCCTCTAAAGTCGGTCACAGAGACCAGAATGGGGATGATTCAGTCTAAGAGCACCTCGGTGGTGACAAAGCTCAAAACGAAGAAGATCGGCGACCAAGAGTTCGAAATCCCCAAGGGGTACAAAAAGGTGGCGTTTTCAGATAGACACTAGCCGAATTCTGACGATTTGATCACATCGGAGAGGATCTAACCGGCAAATTTAAGCCGAGGCCATACCTTTTCCCTTGACAAATCCCCTCCCTTTTTGATATAATAGCGGGAAATCTTAGGACGATTTTTGGCAAACCAACGCACGTGGAAACAGAATTTCTTTGGAGATTCTCAAAAGGTAAGGTGTTGATATGAGATATGCTCTGCAGATTTCGGTAGTGGGGTTAATGGTGACCTTACTTCTCCTTGTCGCTTGCACCAAGAAGGAAACCACCGGCCCCGTCAATCGCCCCCCGGAGATTTCAAGTGTCAGCGCCAGCTCCGATTCGGTCGGGACTGGGGAGTTGGATACCCTCTTTGTGAGCTACTCGGATCCGGATGGGGATTTTGCCACTCACATCTGGAGCTCTGATTCCGGAAGAGTTTTTCACGCCAACAGAGATACCGCCTTCTGGGCCGCTCCCAGCACCGCCGGTCTCTATGATGTGAGGGTCAACGTCTTCGATGGCACCGATAGCACCGAAGCTACGGTGAGCATCCAGGTCGGTGAATACACCCCCGCCGAGACCCTCTATTACGTTGGGTCGCAAGGCTGTAATGAAGATTGCCACACCTCCATACTCACCTGGTGGGGCTCCACCGCCCACGCCGATGCCTATACCGCCCTTGTGAATCGCGGCCGCGGCGACGATCCCCAGTGTCTGATCTGCCACACCGTCGGTTGGGATTTGAGCGTCAGCAACGGTGGCTTCGACGAGCAGATGGTGGATCGGCTTGCGGGGGTGCAGTGCGAGAACTGCCATGGTCCCGGTTCGTTCCATGCCTCTGCTCCCGACAGCCTCAGGCAGCCTTTGGATTCTCCACTGACGGCCCAATTCTGCGCCGGATGCCACCAAACGCAGCATCACCCCTACCTTACCGAATGGCAGGTCTCAGCTCACAGTTACTCCGACACCGCGGCCGGAGGCCAGGCCAGTGATCCTGGCTGCGTCGACTGTCACACCGCCGAGGGCTTCTTGGCGGCCCTGCATTACGATTACACCTTGCCGGGCGACCCTCAAGCCCTGGTCTGTTTAGCCTGCCACCATCCTCACGATGCCCGCTACCAGGGTCAGCTTCGGCTCCCCGCGGGAGTGGGAGAGACCGGGCTGTGCGAACAATGTCATATGAGGGACTGCGAGTTACCCGACACTACCTCCTACGAGACCCCACGCCATATCCAGTATTCGATGTTGACAGGCAGTGGCGGATACGAGTATGACACCACCTACGAGAGCTCACAGCATACCACCCTATTCGAGTTGGATGCCTGTCTCGGTTGCCACTTCTACCGGGCCGAGGACGACACCGCCAGCAACCACAGTTTCCAGCCTCGCGTTGCCGCCTGTGCGGCTGTTGGCTGCCACAGTGGAGCCGCAGATTTCAACATCGATTCTAAACAGGATTCCATCAACACCTGGCTTAACAGCCTCTATTCCGAGCTGGATGCCTATCCTGATGTCACCGACACCACTGGCGATTTCTGGTATGCCAGATTCAACTACGACTTCGTGAAAAATGACGGCAGCGAAGGGATACACAATTACAAGTACGCCAAGAAACTGCTCTTAGATGCGATAGAGGACTTCGAACCGTAGCAGGACCTGTTCTGTTTTCCTCAAGGCCGCCCCCATCGGGAGCGGCCTTTTTTGATTCCGGGAACGGAGGATAGGCTATTTTGCAGTGCTATCTACCACTAACCGCTCACTACTCACCACTGATCCCAGTCTGTTTCTGCAAATTTGATTTGCATTCTCAATAAGATATCATATGTCGAGGATGAACCTCACGAAATGAGAAGCTTCTTAAGTTTTAAACTCCATGCAGTTAAAAGCCGGGAGCTTATGGTCCGGCCTTAGAATTTGGATACGGCAGGAAGGCTTCAACGGTAGCGAAGAACTCTGCCAGCAAAAATCTTCAATCGCTTCTTAACTGATAACCCCAGCTTAGATCGAGGCTAAATAAGTAGACTACCTGTTCACGATACTTGGATAACCAGTAAACAGTGGGCAAAATTGTCTTGACCTCCCTCTGTCAGGTGGGTATTATCGAGAGAAGAGAATCTAAAAGATTTGAAGTGATTTGTTGCTGTGCAGATTTCCGAGGCATTGAGAGAGAAGCTCACCACCGCCAAGAGGGTGGCGGTTTTGACCGGCGCGGGAATATCCGCCGAGAGCGGGGTGCCCACTTTCCGAGGGGAGGACGGACTCTGGAAGAAATTCCGGCCAGAGGAGTTGGCGACCATCGAGGCTTTCATGAGAAACCCGGAATTGGTCTGGGAGTGGTATTCCTATCGCCGGGAACTGATGAGCAAAATAGAACCAAATCCCGGGCATTACGCCTTAGCGGAGATGCAGGGAGTCTTTCCGGAGTTCTCGCTGATGACCCAGAATATCGACGGACTACACCACAAGGCTGGCTCCGAAAACGTGATTGAGCTTCATGGCAACATCCAGAGAAGCCGATGTATAAAATGTAATCGCTATTACCAGGAGGTGGAGATCACCGAGACAAAGAAAGTTCCCACGTGCGAATGTGGTGGTTACGTCCGCCCCGATGTGATCTGGTTCGGGGAGATGCTCCCCCCGAAGGCTCTGGAGACAGCCTTCCAGGTTTGTAGAAGCTGTGAGCTCTTTTTCAGCATCGGCACCTCCGCGGTCGTTCAGCCGGCGGCTTCACTCCCCCTGGTGGCGAAGGAGTCGGGCGCCTACGTGGTGGAGGTGAACATTGAAAGGACTGAGATAACATATATTCTTAACGAAGCTCTCTTAGGGAAGTCGGGAGAGGTGCTTCCCAGAATCGTGACGGCGATGAAAACTGCAAGGGGTTGATTCCAAATCTGCCTTTGAGACGTTATTAAATCCAGGGAGGAACCCCAAAAGCTCGAGGGAGTCAATAAGGAGATTTGATAATGAGGCAACAAGTGATCTGGTATTTGGCCACCGCCAACGAGGACGACCACGCGGTTCGGATTCTGGTGAAAAAGGGGGAGTTTACCAAAGCCGCCTTTCACTGCCAGCAGATGGCGGAGAAGGCTTTCAATGCCCTGGTGGCCAGAAGGGGGCAGGTTCCCCCCGACCACAACCTTCTGGGGATAATGCATTTCTTGGAGAGATGCGACCACTTCGAAATCCCGGAGGACGTGAAGGAGAAGGCCCAGAAGCTTGATCGCTTCTATCTCCGTTTCAGACATCCCCAGAGGGAGACGGACGGACCTCATAAGCCCTGGACCCTTGAGATCATTGAAGAGCTCCACGGCTGCGCCCGCACTATTATGAGATTTGCTGAAGACCAGCTCGAAGAGGAGATCACGCTTGCGTCAGATGTCGGTGTCTGACTCCAACCTTAAAATAGGGAACAGGGGACAGGAGACAGCGAACAGGCGATCGACTATCTGTGAATCATAAAGTCCCTGAAACCGTACGGCGGCGAATTTATCACCGTCCTTTCTGTGAGCCGTGAACCGGAAGCGGTGAACCAACATTGCACCGGAAACTTTCAGGTTTCCAGAATTGGTTGGCACGCAAGACCGTAGAGCAGGGGATCATATGAACCGTATGGGGTTGCCACCCATCGTCCACAGGGTCGGATAAATTCCGACCCCTACGGATTTTTTCTGGGGAATAGGGGTGTTATTTAACAAAGGCAGAGATGAACTGTAGCCTGTCCCCCTCCGTTCTCTTCTTTGGAGGTGTTGGTGAGAACCCCGGCAGAGGCCGGGGGTTACTCATCTATTGTGAGATAGGACCCTCGGGGGTAGCCCAGTACCCCTGCCACTTGTGATTGAAGGAAACAGGAAAGAGTAGATAGGAAATGGTATCGTAGCGGAAACCTCTAGGTTTCCAGAAAAGAATCCGCCGTTGGTCACGGATGCCCTCATCCGTGACCGCTCTGGTATCGGACGGGGCGTCCGATACCAACAGGTTGAGGTCTTTCTCAGTTGCGTCAGGACTGAAGCGGAGCGTGTGCTGATGGCGGATACCGGACTCTACTGTCGGGACTCACTACGTTTCGGTCCCGACACAACTTTGGAGGTGTTGGTGAGAACCCCAGCAGAGGCCGGGGGTTACCCACTTATTTAGAGTCTGGTGGATTCCTTTGGAAACAACAAGAGTTGTGAAAAGATCATCTTCATCCGACTATTAAAACCTAATAGGAAACAGGACTCAAACCTTTGATCCCTTTTTCCACGATTTCTGTTGCGCTACCATCTCTTCAAAGCGCTTGACAGCATTGAAATTTGAGGTTAGATTATTGATTTGAGGTGATATAACAGCTCTGGAAGTCCTGTTCTATGATTTGCTCCCAGGCTAAACCTCTTTCGTGGCTGGTTCGATAAATTGGTATAGAATTGTGGATTGGAAACATCGGTTCATGAAGGGAAACAAAATGCCAGAACTACTGAGAAAAGCAGTTGCGATAACAATGAGCGTCTCGATGCTATTGGTGGGGTGTGCCGGTAACGTCAGCCAGCTTAACAAGGCCATCACTCAGGCAGCAGGGACGCCTTCGAGCGAAATTGACCTGGTGCAATATCGTGTCCAGGTTGGCGACATAGTCTCTGTGGTCTTCTACGCCAATCCGGAGATGAACCAAGAGGTGATCGTTAAGCCCGACGGGAATATTTCTCTCTTTCTGGTAGGAGATATTCAAGCTGATGGTCTGACGCTGACGGAGTTGGAGGCCAGGGTGGAGGAGGAATATTCAACCCGGATGAAGAGTCCGGAAATCCGTCTCACCATGGATAGGTTCTTGGGGTATAACATCTATGTCGGAGGGGAGGTTGTCGATCCCGGGACTTACCCCCTGACCAAGGGGCTGACCTTACTGCAGGCGATATTTCTAGCTGGAGGGTTCAATGAGAATGCTAAGGCCAATAGGGTGATAATCTATAGACGCGCCGAGGGGGGTGAGTTAGAGAGATATCAGAAAATAGTGGTCGATGTGAGCAAGATGTTGAAGGGGAAAGCCGATTTTCAGGATCCGAAGTTGAAACCCTTCGATACTATCTTTGTTTCCCGCTCCAACATCGTTAAGGTGGACCTCTTCGTGGACCAATACATAAATCGACTGGTTCCCTTCCCACTGATCCAGGTGGTAACTTTGCTCATCCTCTGGGAGAGGCTCGAAAGGTAATCCCGGCCTTACATCCCCCAAGTGGGGATGAGATTAACTGTCAAATAATCCCTTGAAGCTCGGGTTCATTGTATTCTTTTGAAAATCATTTCTGGCGATAACGTTGACGAGGCAAAAAAATAGAGTTCTCTTGATCGGTCTGGATGCCGCCACCTTCGATGTTATGGCCCCGATGCTCGAGAGCGGAAAGCTGCCGAATCTCGAGAGCCTGATGGAGGGTGGGTCCTCGGGGATGCTGCTTTCCACCATACCGGACCTCTCCCCGGTTGCCTGGAGTTCGTTTGCCACCGGGAAAAATGCCGGAAAGCACGGCATCTTCAGCTTCGTGATCAGCAAACCCCAGAGTTATGAGATCTCCCTGGCCAACGCCGGCTTGAGGCGGGCGGAGGCATTCTGGAGAATCCTCTCCAGACGGGGCCGCAAGGTGGGGGTGGTCAACATGCCCTTCTCCTACCCTCCGGAGGAGGTGAACGGTTACTTCGTCTCCGGGATGGACGCCCCCGGCACCAGCAGCGATTACACCTATCCGAGGGAGTTGAAATCGGAGATCAAAGAGCTTCTGGATGACTATACCATCGATTACTCCTTTGTCGGCTCTCTGGAGAAGGGGAACCGGGAGGAGATACTGAGAAGGCTCTTCGAGGCCGAAAAGAAACGTTTACAGCTTTCCCTGCACTTGATGAGGAAATTCGATTGGGACCTCTTCTTTGTAGTCTTCGTGGCCCTGGACCGAGTCCAGCATTTCTTCTGGCACCTCATGGAGCCCAATCATCCCTTTTACAACGAAGTCGGAGGAGAGAGATTTCGGGAGGCCATCCCGGAGATGTATGTCAAAATGGATCAACTCGTAGGGCGGCTGTTAGAGGCAATCGACGAAGACACCTACGTTGTACTCATGTCGGACCACGGTGCCGGTCCCTTCGACAACAGCGTCCCTCACCTCAATTTGAACGATTTCTTCATAGAGAAGGGCTATCTCTCCTTGACATCCGGAGGCGCTACCGGAGGAATAGTCTCCCTGCTCCGGGGGTCGCGCTCGCTTCTGCGCAGGTATCTCTCCCCCAAGATGAAGGAGAGATTGAAAGCCCTTTTGCCCGGTGCCCGCGAGTGGACGCAGTCGTTCACTTACTTCTCCGGGATCGATTGGGAAAAGACTAAGGCGTATGCAACCTACGATGAGATTATGTCTCGAGGGATCAGGTTGAACCTCAAAGGGCGGGAGCCTCAGGGAATCGTCAACCCCGGAGAGGAGTATGAGAGCTTTCGGGAGGAGTTAGTGCAAACTCTGAGCCAGTTGCGGCACCCGTTGACCAATCTCCCGATAGTGGATAGGGTTTATCGCCGAGAGGAGCTTTACCATGGGGAACGCCTTGAGCAGGCGCCAGACCTTTTCGTCTTCTGGAATGACCACGCCTATTTCTGCGGGAATGCCCTGACCGACAAGAGCAAATACCGGGAGGTCGAAAGGCCGGGCAGACAGTTCAAGCTGACCGAAATTCGGCGCTCCGGAGACCACCGCCGCAACGGCATCTTGATTGTCAAGGGGGCAGGTGTTAAAAGTGAATTCGACTTCGAGTCCGCCGATATTATGGATGTCATTCCCACCGCGTTTTATCTGTTGGGGGAACCGGTTCCAAAGGATATGGACGGTAGGGTCTTGACCAGTATCATCGCCGAAGACTATCTCCTGAGGCATCCTGTAAGTTTCTCGAGTGAGAAGGGGGAGGTCGCCTCCCCTCCTTCAGAGCAAGTCTACACCGAGGAAGAAGCTGAGCTGGTCGAAGAGCGTCTGCGAAACTTAGGGTATATCGAGTGAGAATATTGATGTCCAAGATAGCAATAGACAGTGGAGGCTGTCAGCGCTCTTTTCTCCCGGACTACATTTCTGGGACTCCTCTCGATTCCGGGGGCAGTCTCCTTGAGAAAGATCGATGAGATTAACCTCCAGGTTCTAGCTTGTGATGATATGAAGGTTCTGTCTGTAAATCAATTCTACGGCCTCAACGGTGGTTCCGACCGCTGCTTCCACGACTGGAATCAGGTTCTGGTGGAGCACGGTCACCAGTTCGTCCCCTTTGCGATGCGGGCCGACAACGATTTCCCCAGCGAATACTCTGATTTCTTCGTCAGCAACGTGAAATTCTTCGACGGCAAGAAAAGCCTCTGGGATTCGCTGAAGATCGCCTCTAGAATTATCTACTTCGTGGAGGCGAGAGATAGGATCACCAAACTGATGGGGCTGACCAAGCCGGATATTGCTCACCTGCACATCATCTACCATCAGCTTTCGCCCTCCATCCTGCCGGCCATGAGAAGCTTCGGGATTCCGATCGTCCAGACCCTCCACGACTACAAGAGGATTTGCCCCACCTACCACCTGTCGGCACACGATCAGATTTGCGAGAGGTGTAAGAAGCACAAGTATTACCAGGCGGTCTTGCGGCGCTGCAATCGGGGCTCCCTGACCGCCAGTCTGCTCAACTGCGTGGAGATGTATATCCACAAATGGCTCAGGATCTACGAGAAGAATGTCGATCTCTTCATCTCCCCCAGCCACTTCCTCAAAAACAAGATGTTAGAGTTCGGCTTCAAGCCCAAGAGATTCGAGGTGGTGCCCAACTTCATAGTCCTGGATGGTTATGAGCCTAAATATGAGACAGACGACTATTTCGTCCACTTCGGGCGATTAGTTCGGGTCAAGGGACTCATGACCTTGATGGAGGCGATGTCCCGATTGAAATCCAAAAACCTAAAGCTTTACATCATCGGGCGAGGATACATGCGCTCGGAGATGGAGGCTTACTGTTCCCAAGAGGGTTTGGACAATGTCAAGTTCTTGGGCTGGAAATCGGGGGATGAATTGAAGGAGCTGATCCGCAACTCCCTTTTCACGATCATGCCCTCGGAGTGGTATGAAAACTACCCCCTCTCGGTCCTGGAGTCCTTAGCAATGGGCAAACCGGTCATCGCCTCCAACATCGGGGGGATGCCGGAGATGATCATCGACGGTGTTGACGGGCTCGTCTGCAAGCCCGGCGACCCCGAAGATATAGCCGAAAAGATAGATCACCTCTTGGCCAACCGACACCGTCTGCCCGAGATGGGAAGGGCCGCCCGATTGAAGATAGAGAAGGAGTACACCCCCGAAAAATATTACAGTAGGGTGATGAAGCTTTATCAGTCACTTTTATCCTAAAGAGTAGTAGTGTCTCCCAGGAAAACATTGCTCATCGGAATCGATGGTTCCACCTTTGACCTTCTCTCTCCCTGGATAGAGGCCGGCAAATTGCAGGTCTTTGAAAGGATTATAGAGACTGGAAGCCACGGGGTCTTGACCAGCACCATCCCGGCCCAAACCTGTCCGGCGCTCCCCTCCCTATACACCGGAAAAAACCCTGGCAACACCGGGCTTTTCGGCTTCGTCAAGGCCGGCGGGGGCATTAGTTCCTCCTTCGACGTGGAGGCCAAACCGGTCTGGCAGTTGCTCTCGGAGAAAGGGCTTAAAAGCGGGATTTTCAATCTCCGCACCACCTACCCCGCCCGACCCTTAAAAGGGATGATGTTCGCCAGCATCCAGAATCCCAGGGTGCAGCCAAACTACGCATACCCCAGAGAGGCCAAGGCTAGATTGGAGGGGTTCATCACCACTTGGGCAGAGACTCGTAACGTTCACTCGATCTGCCTCCAGGGGAAAGGGGAGGGAGTCGAGAAACTCTTGGAGGTCACTAGGGGACGCTACCGACTGGCCATGAGACTACTTCAGGAGGAGAACTTCGATTTCCTCCTCCTGTGGATAGTGAATACCGATGCTGTCCAGCACACCTGTTGGAGTTACCCCGAGCTGATGTTGTCCTTCTTTCAGGGTTTGGAGGAGATCCTCTCCGATCTGTTAGAAAGCTACCCCAACGAGAATATTCTCATCTGCTCCGACCACGGGTTCGGAGGTTATCGTACCAAAGACTTCTACATCAACAACTGGCTGAAGAAGCAGGGGTTCATCAGAACTAAGGGCAATAGATTCTTTCCCAACCTGGTCTCTTGGGGATACACGGTGGCGGATAAGCTCTTCAACCGAGTTTTCAAAGGGGTGCCGGCCGTTCTTGCCAGAGCGGTGATCCGGTGGTTGTTGCACCAGCTCCGCAGGTTGTTAGGTCTGGCTCTCTATCTTAGGGGCGAAAAGCCCGAGCGAGCTGAAGCTGAGAGGAGGGCTGTCCGGCAGGTGCTTTTCAGGAGAAAACCCTTTGTCCCCGGCGCCGATTGGAAAGGCTCGGTTGCATACGCCAACAACAGCTGGGGAGTATATGTCAATAGAGAGGTGGTGCCTCCGGATGAATATCTCCAGACCGTGGAGAGAATCATTCAGGAGTTGAAATCCTTGAGAGACTGGGAGGGGAAGCCGGTCATAAAGGATGCCTGGGAGAAGGGAGAGATCTACTCCGGCAAATATCTGGATCAGATTCCCGACATAGTGATTCTAGGTTCCGACGAATATTTCATACGCACTCGACCCTCCACGAAGATTCTCTCGAAGACGGTGACGCCTCTGGAGGTGGCCTCCCATCGCACCGCCAGAGAGGGGCTGCTTATGGCGGTTGGGCCAGATATAAAGGAGGCTTACAAAATCGAGTCTGCTGATATCGAGGATATCACCCCGACGGTCCTGCATCTTTTCGGCCTCGAGATTCCCGAAGATATTGATGGCAAAGTGTTGAAGGAGATCTTCAGGGAGGGGTCAGATCCCGCCGTTCGAGAGGTCAAATTCACCAAGCCCGCTGAGTATGAATTAGAAGAGGCGAAAATCTCCAAAGAGGAAGAGGCCGCCATGAAGGGGATGCTCAGGGGCCTCGGTTACCTCGATGAGGAGACGGGTTGATTTCTCCCTGAGATTGAGTTTCCAATATTTGCACGAATCAAGTTTGGAACCTGAAGGCCGTACGCTCATATGAGTTTCCGCTAAAATTCCTATCATTTCAATTCCCAGTGGCGGAGGCCACTGGGCTACCCTCCAAGCTATCCTAAAACACGAAACCTCCTTCAATCCAGACTCTTTAGCCTTGACTTGAAAGACGGTATCTACGGTTCATCTCTGCCTTTGTTAAATGACACCCCTATTCCCCAGAAAAAATCCGTAGGGGTCGGAATTTATCCGACCCATTGTCGGCTACCAGAGGTGACCTTCCATGTCTGCTTTGAGCGACTCTGTTGTGCTCCGGCAGGAGGCCAGTCCGCTACGCTGAGGGCCTCAACTCGCAACAAATAGGTAGCCCCCGGCCTCTGCCGGGGGTGGTCGCTAACACCTCCAGTGTTCTGTGGGGAGTGAAACCGGCCGCGGCGCATGAGGGCCGACAGCCTTTTCCTCCGTCAGGCCTACGGCTCGTATGAGACACGCTCTACTTCAGTCGCGACGAAACCAGCTACCTAATTGTCTATTGCGATGACAAAGATCTCCCGTATTGTTCAATGTCGATAGCCGGGACTGTTCCCAATGCTTGCAAACGGGACAGCAATCTTAAGAAAAAGAATATCAAAGCATCATCTTGTCCGCTTCGTTCAATAGATACCTTACCAGCTCTCACATATTTAAGCTCAAAGGCCCCATCCTTGAGAGCACATCCTAAATCTATTTGCTGTGGTTTCTCTAAGACTCTTATGGCTGATTCAAACGGTTCCCCGAGCGGAGGGCTCCAGTCGCTTTTGAGGGTAAGAATGCCAGCTAGTACCCGGAATTGTGGTTTGGGAGGGTATTTCCCTGCAGCATAGGGAATAGGAACGCTCGTTCGCTTCAATCGTCTGACTGAGGCTGCTTTATTGCCAGCATATTGTATAGTTCTTTTGCTGATAACTTGTTTAATCTCGAAAACTGCATAAACACTCTCGGCCGGTATATACTTTGCACCCTTATCATGAAGGAGAAAAGGACAGTAATGCCTATCATAAATTACGAAGTCAATGTGGTCACTGATTCTGCCATCACAATCAACAACAAAGGCCTTGTTCACCTCATAACGTTCTGGTAAGTAGTCGGACAACACTGCCTCCCACCTCAACTCAGATACATCGCCCTTCGCCCCAGGATGGGGCATAGTTTTGTGTTCTTTGGAAAGTCCAGCAACCATCTCTTGCTGCAATGCCAAGAAGACACTCCTTAGGTCAATGACCTTCCGGTTCTCGGTGACATTCATACCCTCACCATATGATCCTGCGCCAATCAGTTTCACTGCGGCTAGAGTTTGCTTTTCGCGCGATGGTTTTTCTCTCCGCCAGCGTGAGCTCGTCAGACAAGAGGTTATTTGAGTTGGCTGGATCCATCATTGTGTCATACGGAAATTCACTACCCAGATATTCAAGGACTGCTAAGGCATTTAGCGCCACACGCCCTCTGGGCTTTCCAGACAAGGCTTCAAGCACACTAAGCTCTAAATAGAAGGACGGAAAATCCAGCGCGTGCAAGTTGCGCCATATCTTTATCGCGCATATCTCAAGAACGCGACCGCACTTCCTTATGATTTCCACGTGTCTGTGAACGTTCGTTTTCGTCCATTTTCCAGCCTTGCGAAGATATATGCTGTGGTCCGTCCCCAAAACAGCCTGTTTTCTGCCAGGCACCAGGTCAATCCAGAAGCCCCGGTGCTGTATGCGTACCGACGCATTTTGCCGGCGAGTTGAGTAGCCCCTGTTCTTAAAGAACCCATATAGAGATTCGTAGATGTCCTCCAAAGTGTCAGGCGTCCGCGAACTGAGTGAAATGAAAAGATCAATGTCGGTGCCGCCTTTGATAACAGTGCCCTTTGCGTAAGACCCAGATGGTTTTATCGTCGGCACTTGGCGAAATGAACCCTTTGCCCACACCCTGATCAACGGATACATTTGCCGGGCGGCGCTATACGCCGGGGAGAATAGGGACCCCGCTACTCGATACTTTGCAACTACCTTCCTCACGTACCACTCGGGGCTCTTTTCGAACAGCAGCTTAAGAGGCATATCCATCTTGCTTGAGCAAGCCGAAGCTATTCAGGTAGTCAACACTGTGCGCCGCGACCCCTCTTCAACCCGAACTCCTACCTTACGCTATCCGGTCCGTTGGCTACAAACCAGCCCCTACGCCAACCCCAACACCTCTCTATATCCCGGCATATCCAGAAAGCCGTGTCCGCTGATGTTGAAGGCAATCACCTTCTCTTCGCCGGTCTTTTTGCATTTTAACGCCTCTTCGATGGCGCAGGCGATACTGTATGCGGACTCCGGGGCGGGCAGATAACCCTCGGTCTGAACAAAGACCTTCGCCAGCTCAAAGACCTTCTTCTCATCCTGAGGATAGGCGATGGTGTCGATGTAACCTTTGTTCCTCAAGAGGCTCAGGATGGGAGAGCAACCGTGATACCTCAAGCCGTCCCCCTTTATGGGGCCCATCTCGACTTTGTGTCCCAAAGTATACATTTTCAGAAGTGGAGTTTGCTCAGCGTAATCGGCGAAATCGTAACGGTATTCCCCCTGCAGGTTCGGCGACACCTGACTCTGAGCCGCGATGAATTTTATCTTTTTCCCCTCTTTCAGGACATCGTGCAGAAAGGGAATGGCAAAGCCGCCGAAGTTGCTGCCTCCCCCCAGACAGGAGATGACCAGGTCGGGATAATCGTCGAAGATCTCGAACTGCTTTTTGGTCTCCAGACCGATGATCGTCTGATGCGTCAGGACGTGATTGAGAACCGAGCCCAGGCAATAAATCGCCTTCTTGTCCTTCTTGGCATCCTCCATCCCCTCCGAGATTGCAATCCCCAGAGAGCCATTGTGATTGGGGTTCTTCTCGAAAAGGGAACGACCCACCTCGGTTTTATCGCTCGGGGAGGCGTTGACCTCGGCCCCATACATCTCCATCAAAGTGCGGCGGTCGGCTTTCCAGTTGTAAACCGCCCGCACCCAGAAGACGGTGCACTTCAGTCCCGCCAAGCTGGCTCCATACGCCAAGGCCGTCCCCCACTGACCGGCGCCGGTCTCGGTGGTTAGTCTCTCGTAGCCCTCCTCCTTGGCGTAGAAAGCCTGGGCAATAGCGGTATTCACCTTGTGGCTTCCGGTGGGACTGAAGAATTCCCCCTTGTAATACATTCGTGCCGGGGTGCCAAGTTTTTTCTCCAGACTCAAAGCTCGAAACAGCGGTCTCGGTCTGCCGGCCTGCATGTAGAGTTGAATCAACTCCTCGGGAATATCGATCCATCTATCGGTCAAAAACTCCTGCTTCAGACACTCCCCCAGCAAGATCTCCGGCAGAGCTTTGATGCGGGATTCTCCCGTCTCGGGGTCCTGAGGCGGCGGCAACTGTTCTGGAAGGTCGGGAAGAATATTATACCATTTTCTAGGCATCTCCTCCGGCGGCAGGGTTACCTGTCTTTTCTCTTTGGGCATATTGACTCCCATGATACTTAGATCTCCTCAAATTCTACCGTGAAAAGTCGCAGCCTCGTGGGCTCATAAACGATGCGCAACCCCCGGACTTCATCCTTTTTCTTTCCTACCTCTGTGAAAACCTCGGCGACGTAATCGAGATGGGAGTGGGTGTAAACCCTCCGGGGAATTGCCAGGCGGACTAAATCCATTGGCACTGACCTGATCCTTCCGCTCTTTTTGTCAGTCTGCGTGAAGGTCGCACCCCCGAACTCGCAGCTGCGAATTCCCCCCTCCCGATACAGGGCGACGGTCAGGGCCTGCGCCGGGAACTGTTTTCGGGGAATATGAGGCAGGTAACTGCCCGCCTCCACATAGACGGCGTGTCCCCCGGTCGGATTCATGACGGCAAGACCCACCTCCTCCAGAAGTCTCCCCAGGTATGCTACCTGATTCACCCGGAAATCGAGGTGGTCCTCCTCCAGCCCCTCGCGAAGACCGCGAGCTATGGCCTCTAAATCCCTCCCCGCAAGACCTCCGTATGTGGGGAAGCCCTCCAGCAATATCAGGAGGTTAGAGACATCCGTTGCCAACTCGCCATCGTTTAGTGCTATAAACCCGCCGATGTTGGAGAGACCGTCCTTTTTTGCCGACATGGTGCAACCATCGGCGTAGGAGAACATCTCCCGGGCAATCGATTTGACCGAACGGCGAGCGTAACCCGGTTCCCGTTTCTTGATGAAATGGGCGTTCTCCGCATAACGACAAGCATCGAAGATGAGCTTTATGCCGTGACGATGAAGGATTCTGCTCGCCGATTTTATGTTCTCCATGGAGGCGGGTTGTCCGCCTCCACTGTTGTTGGTTACCGTCATCGTCCCGGCAGGGATTCTCTTCTTGCCGTATTTCTTGACGAGGCTCCCCAGCTCCTCTAAGTCCATGTTCCCTTTGAAGGGATAATGGCTGTCGAAGCTTTTTCCCTCTTCGATGAGCAGATCTAATGCCGTTGCTCCCTGACGTTCGATGTTAGCGCGGGTAGTGTCGAAATGAGTGTTGGAGGGGACAATATCCCCTTTCTTCAAGAGAGTGGTGAACAGGAGATTCTCGGCGGCTCTCCCCTGATGAACCGGGATGACGTGCTCAAATCCGGTTATCTCCTTTATGGTGTCGACGAAGTGGTAGTAATTCCTGGAGCCCGCATAGGCTTCGTCCCCCTGAAGCAGGCCCGCCCATTGATTATCTGACAGAGCCGAAGTGCCAGAGTCGGTCAAAAGGTCGATGTAGACATCCTCAGACCTTAACTTGAAGAGGTTGAACTTCGCCTCCCGGATCTTCTTTTCTCTCTGTCTCCGCGAGAGAAGCTTGATCGGCTCGACAGTTTTTATTTTGTAAGGTTCAGGAATTGCTTTCACCTGATCTCTCCAAGATGGAAGACTGAAGTCTTCCGCTACATCACAGGGTGTAATCCTCCGCTGCATCACACACTGTAGCGGAAAACCTTAGGTCTCCAAAATGACAAAAGGCTATTCATTAGTGTCGATAGAATCTCGTTGCTCTCGCGAAGCTTCAACCGGAGTATCAGGCCTTACCCCCCAACGATTCGAAGTTGGCGAAGTCAGCATGAT
>JBHIBM010000009.1:0-17580 GCA_046759085.1 Candidatus Zixiibacteriota bacterium | reverse complement strand
GAGGTGGTGGATCAAGTGGTGCCGGGCTTCTCCGGTTACAACGTCTGGACGGAGCAAACCTACTGGGGACGCAATGCTTTCAAATTGAATAGCGAATATGGGGGGTTCATCCCTCTCATCCTGGCAATTATCGCCCTGTATGTGATCAAGGACCGAAGAAAGTATCTCTTTTTGGGAATCTCCCTGGTGGCGCTTTTTTACGCCCTGGGGGACAACACCCCGTTCTTCACGATCTTTTACCATCTTGTGCCGGGGGTGAAAAGCTTTCGAGCGCCCTCCACCATAATGTTTTTGTTGACTTTCTCAGTGACGGTCTTGGGAGCAATGGGATTGCAGAGGCTCACGGAGAAATTAGAGGCCAAAACCTCCGACAAGATTCTGAAGGGACTCATAATCGCCACCGTGGCTTTGGTGGTGATCACCTTTTTGCTGGCAATTACCCGCGGGGGCCTGATTTCACTGTGGAACTCCATCTTCTACACCGACATCTCTCCGGAGCGATTTGAGATCCAGCAAAACTACCTCCCCAAGATAATTGTCGGATCTCTCCTGACCACCTTATTCTTGGGATTGGTGACCCTCCTCTACAATTTGTATCGAAAGAAGGTGTTGGGCAGGTCGGTCTTCATCGGCGCATTTATTGTCCTGGCGGTGCTTGACCTCTGGAGGATCGACGCTAAGTTCATTCGGGTGGTTCCCCTGCGAGACTTCTTCCAGAAGGACGGCGCCATCGAGTTCTTGCAGAGACGGGCAACTTACGAGTCCTTCAGAGTCTTAGCGGCCCCGGGAGTATATCGCAACCAGGACTATCTGGCCTACTTCGGCATTCCCGAACTCCTGGGGTACCATGGAAACCAGCTGAAAATATACGACGAGTTCACGGATCGTCCCCTCTTCGAGGAGGCCACCACCATGGAGGAATACCAGCGCCTCTCCATACAGTTTCTGATGGGTCCCAAGATAGACCTCTTGTCGCTCAAGTATCTGCTTGCCCCTTACGATTTCGAGAACATGAAGTACAAGGCGGTGCGGGATTTCGGACGATTCAAGATCTACGAGAATCGGAATTTCATCCCCAGGGTGCGTCTGGTCGATAGATACGAGGTGATTCGTGAGTCTCAAAAGGCTTTGAAGAGAGTGGCTGCGGCCTCCTTTGATCACCGGGAAAGCGTCATCTTGGAGAAGGCACCTCCTTTTCCGTCCGCCCAAGAGCTTATGTTGAAGGGGCAGGCCAGAATCGTTCAGGACAACATTAACGATCTCACGGTGGAGACTCAACTCGACCACCCCGGGATCCTCATCCTTGCCGACAACTACTATCCCGCCTGGAAGGCCTACGTCGACGGCGAGCCCACCGAGATCATAAGAGCCAACTATATCCACCGGGCGGTGTTTCTGCCTGCAGGGAGACACCAAGTCTTGTTCAAATTCGAGAACCGTTACTACCAGACGAGCCTCTATATCTCGCTGTTGACAATAGTGGGGCTGGTGGTTATCATTTTAGGCAATGGGCTGAGAACTCGCCTCCGGCGAGCTGAGCATCATTCGGTCTGAGGGGTGAATGCGAGCGTTAGTAATCCTGCCAACCTACAATGAGATCGAGAACCTCCCCCGGATCGTCCCCCAGATTTTGGAGGTGGATCCGGACTTAGAGGTTTTAGTGGTCGACGACGACTCCCCCGACGGCACCGGGAAAGAGGCTGACCGGATGGCGGAGGTGAACCCCAGGCTGTCGGTGATTCATCGAGCCTCCAAGATGGGGTTGGGGAGCGCATACATAACTGGCTTCAAGTACGGAATTGAGAAGGGGTTTGACTATCTCTTTGAGATGGATGCCGATTTCTCCCACGACGCCAAATATCTCAAGGATTTCTTACGGGAGATAAAGGAGGCGGACTTAGTCGTAGGTTCGCGCTACCTTCAGGGGGTTAACGTCATCAACTGGCCGATGTCACGCCTGCTTCTGAGTTATTTCGCCAACGTTTACACCCGGATAATCACCGGCTTACCCCTCCGGGACGCTACCGGGGGCTTCAAGTGCTACCGTCGGGAAGCTCTGGAGGCCATCGAGTTGGACTCGGTCCGCTCTGACGGTTACTCCTTTCAGATCGAGATGAGCTTCAAGCTCTGGAGGAAAGGCTTTCGCTTGAAGGAGATTCCGATAATCTTCTACGACCGTCAGCAGGGCGAATCAAAGATGTCAAAGAAGATCGTCAGGGAGGCGGTCTGGATGGTGTGGAGATTGGGGCTCGAACGGCTCTTCGGTCGCGAAGACAGCACCGCGGGAAAACCTCAGGGGAGCAGTTTCCTCCAGCGGACATGATTTCCGGGTGCACAGGCGAAACTGCGATAGGCAGTCTTCCACTTCCCGATGAAAGGAGAGACTCCGTATCGATGAGGGATAATACCGGCCCGCTGGAGGTTTCGATCGTTGTGGTCAGTTATAATACCAAGGAGGCTTTGAGACTCTGCATACGATCGATTTACGATCATCCCCCCCCGATGGCTTTTGAGGTGATTGTGGTTGACAACGCCTCCACCGACGGTACTCCGGAGATGGTGGAATCCTCCTTCCCGGAGGTGAGATTACTCCGCTTGAACTCCAACCGGGGCTATGCCTACGCTTGCAATTACGGGGCTCAATCTTCCACCGGCAGGATGCTGCTTTTCTTGAACTCCGACATCGAGGTCACCCCCGGGGCGTTGAGACTTCTATACGACTGCGTCGAGAAGAGAGAGGGGTCGATAATATGCAGTGGACGCCTTGAGAGTTACGATGGCTCGGTTCAACCCTCTTGCAGGAGGTTTCCCACTCACTTCTCGATACCCTTCGGCCGGGGCTCAGTTCTCTCTAAGCTTCCGGTTCTCAAGGGGTTTCAGGACAGATACATTATGGAGCCACCCGAGGGGGAGCAGGAGGTCGATGCCGTTGCTGGCGCCTGCATGATGATCAGGAAGGGGGTCTTCGAGGAACTTGCCGGCTTCGATGAACGGTTTTTCATGTACGTTGAGGACCTCGATCTATGCTATCGCCTGAAGGGGGTAGGTGGTGTAGTCCTTTTCAGCTCGGAGGCGGTGTTCAAACACCGCTGGGGAGCCAGTTCCGTTGCGGGGAAACTCCGCTTGCGACTGGAACACCATCGCAGCATTTACCGCTATTTCAGAAAACACTATCCCGGAAGGCGGCTCTCCAGCCTTCTTTTGGCGATTATGCTTCTGGCCCAGCTGGGAGGTTTCTTCCTCCTGACGTTTCTGAATCTGAGAGTGACAAAAGGGGAAACCTCCAGTTAAGCTCGATTCGATATGGCACAAACGAGTTTGATCGGCTATTTTCTGGTCATAGCCCTGGGGTTCTACTTGACCTACATACTGACTCCGCCTCTGGTCAGATTCTGCCATCGCCGAGGGCTTCTGGACCATCCTGGGCCGCGTAAGGTTCACACCGAAGCCACCCCCCGTGTGGGAGGGGTGGTGCTTCTGCTTTCGTTTGTGACCGCAGTCTCTGTTGGTTTCCTGTGGAATCCAGATCTGTGGGAGTTTTTCCAGGGACGATTAACCGGGGTGATCCTGGGTGGTTTGGTGGTCTTTGGGGTGGGGCTGTACGACGACCTAAAAGAGGTCAAGCCGACCACCAAGCTATTCTGGCAATTGGTGGCGGTGGTGTTGGTCATCCTCTTCGGATACCGCATCAGGTTCTTCAATCTCCCCTCCTATGGGTTGGTCCAGTTGGGATTCTTGAGCTATCCGCTGACGGCAATCTGGTTTATAGGGGTGAGTAACACCATCAACCTCATCGACGGTCTGGACGGTCTGGCCACCGGCGTCTCTGTCATCGTCGCCCTAACCTTCTTCGCCGCCGGAATAATCCTGAAAATCTATTTAACCACACTTCTGGCCGCCGGCCTCCTCGGGGTCTGTTTGGCCTTCTTGAGATACAACTACCCTCCGGCGAAGATCTTTATGGGAGATTCCGGCTCCCTCTTTCTGGGATACATGTTTGCAGTGATGTCGATCCTGTGGCCGAAAAGTTTGGCGGCTATCGCGCTGACGGTGCCGATACTAGCCTTAGGGGTGCCCATCATCGAAACCCTGACCACCTTTTTCCGGAGGACTTTGAGGAAACAGAAGTTCTACGTCGCCGACAACCGTCATATTCACCATTTCCTTTTGGACCTGGGTCTTTCCAGGAGATTGACGCTGTGGCTTTTCTACCTCACCAGCATGCTCTTTTCCCTTCTGGTGATGGCTTTGATCACCCAGAACCGCAATCTGTTGTTCCTTTTGGTGCTTTTCTTGATGGCTTTCGTCCTGATTCTCATTCTGCACCGCTGGAACAGCGCCACCAATTCTACTCGAGGGTGATATGAACGGATTCTTTCTGGACTTCGAAAAACCGATCCTGGAGCTGGAGAAGAAGATCAAGGAGATGAAGGAGTTCTCCACCGGGGAGTCGGTGGAGCTCTCCAAAGAGATCGCCCAGTTGGAAAAGCGTTTGACGGAACTGCAGAGGGAGATACATTCCAAACTGACCCGCTGGCAGAGAGTGAGGTTAGCTCGCCACCCTCAAAGACCTCTCTCTTCGGACTACATCAAGCTGATGGTCTCCGATTTCGTGGAACTCCACGGAGATAGATATTTCGCAGACGATAAGGCGGTGGTGGCGGGCTTCGGCTACCTGGAGGGGAGAAAGCTTCTAATCGTCGGGCAGCAGAAAGGACATGACACCAAGGAGCGTCAGTATCGCAATTTCGGGATGTGCCACCCGGAGGGCTACCGCAAGGCTTTGAGGCTAATGAAACTTGCGGGTCGCTTCGGGATACCGATCTTGGTGCTCATCGACACCCCCGGAGCCTATCCGGGGATCGGCGCCGAGGAGAGGGGACAAGCTGAAGCCATCGCCAGGAACCTAAGGGAGATAACTCAGCTCCCAGTCCCCATAATCATTGCCATCATCGGGGAGGGTGCCTCCGGGGGGGCGTTGGGGATCGGAATCGGCGACGTCATTTTGATGTTGGAGAACACCTGGTATTCGGTGATCTCCCCGGAGGGGTGCGCCGCCATCCTCTGGAAGGACGAGGCCGGGGACAAATACGAGACGGCCGCGGAGGTCTTGAAGGTTACCGCCGCTGACCTTTTGGAGCTGAGGGTGATAGACCGGGTGGTGCCGGAACCGCTCGGAGGTGCCCATCGCAACCAACGAGGCGCGGCCGAGATCCTAAAAAAAGAGATTCTCCACTTCGTAGACGAACTGGCGAAGGTCCGCCCGCAGGATCTCATCGCCCGCCGCATAAAGAAGTTTCGAAACATGGGAGTTTTTCACTCCGAATCCAACTGATCCTAAATGGAGGTCGGATGTTAAAGAAAGAGCTCATAGATATTCTGGCCTGTCCCGCCTGCAAGGGGGAGCTGACGTACGAGCAGGACAACCAGAAGCTCACCTGCCACCGGTGTCGTCTAAAGTATCGAATCGAGGATGACATTCCGATAATGCTCATTGAGGAGGCCGAAGGGTTCTGAAGCCTCGTTTTGCTGCCCAGAAGAGGAGAGAGGTAGATGTTCAAGTTGTCGAAGTTTTGCGACGAGAGCCTCGTGCGGTTCGACTTGAAAAGCAAAACCAAAGATAAGGTTATAGAAGAGTTGGTGGAGCTTGCCGCCGCCTCCAAGTCCGTCAAGGATCAAAGCCTGCTCTTGAAGGATGTGGTTGAGAGAGAGAAACTGGTCACCACCGGGGTAGGTTACGGAGTTGCCTTCCCCCATGCGAAAACCAAGTCCGTCAGGGGAATTGTCATCGCATTCGGGCGCGCCAAGGAGGGGGTTGACTTCGAAGCTATGGACAAGCGCCCGGTCCAGCTTTTCTTTTTGATCGCTGCCCCGGAGGAGGCTATCGGGGCCCATCTGAACGTGATGGCCAAGCTCTCCCACCTGATGAAGAGTCAGGAGAATCGTGACCGGCTCCTGGAGGCTCAAGTCTGGGAGGCGGTGGCGGAAGTCTTAGACGGGGTTTAGCTAAACGGTGTGGTCCTTTTCCGACAGGAGGTTGGGGAAACATCTCCATTTCTACGTGGCGATTGTTCTGTCCGTGGCGCTTTTGGCCTCCGGCCACAGGCAGAAGGAATTCTTAGCTCAAATCTGTCATTCCACGGTCCTTTTCCCGTTCCTCTATCTAAACGAGACCATCGCGGAGTGGTCGAATCTGAGCGAGGAGAACCGAAAGTTAAGCAGCCTGGTGGCTCGGCTTCTCCTGGAGAGCTCCTCCCTGAAGGAGGCGCAGCTGGAGAACTACCGATTGCGGAGACTTCTGAACTTCGTGCGCACCACCCGGTTTCGCGGGGTTCCCGCCAAGATCGTGGGGGGCAGTGCCCATCTCAATCTGAAGGCGGTGTTGGTCAGCGTCGGCAAGAGAGATGGAATTCGAAGGAACATGCCGGTGATCTCCTCCGATGGCGTCGTCGGGAAGGTGTTCGAAGTGTTGGAGAACACTGCGGTAGTGGTGCTTCTCACCGATCCCAACTGCCCCCTGGCGGTCATAGACCAGAAGACCCGGGTGTTGGGGATTGTTAGGTGGAGAGGACACCAGGGAATGATACTCGACAATGTCCCTTACCAGGAGAGCGTCAGCCCCGGCGACACCGTCATCTCCTCGGGAATGGGGGGAGTCTTCCCGGTGGGGCTCAACGTCGGAGTCATCACCAAGGTGAGGTCAGAGAAAGGGGAGATTTTCAAGAAGATCACATTGGAACCGGCGGTGAATTTCAATCGCTTAGAGGAGGTCTACATCCTATCGCCAACCAAAGAGTGAGTGCTGCCGCTCTTGTTCTCATCCTGATCGTAGTCACTTTAGCCTACCAGATAAATTTCCGGGGGCGGATAGAGCTTTTCGGCGGTACCCCCGACTTAAACATAATCCTCCTGGTTTTCTTGAGCCTGTCATACGGGAGGGGAGTTGCCCTTAGCTTCGGTTTTCTTGCGGGTCTGTTCCTTGACGCTCTGGCTCCTCATTTTCTGGGAGCAACCGCGCTTTTAGGTTCTGTGACTGGTTACCTTCTTGGCTCGCTGAAGGCCAAGCTGCTTATCGAGAACCCCTGGGTGAGGGCCGGTATATCGGTCGCAATCTTTTGCCTCTGGGAGGTCTTCCTCATTCTGCTCTACCCTTCCGGCGGTCCCGGCTCTTTTGGGAACTACCTTCGCGGGCAGCTTTTCCCTTGCGCCGTCTATACATATCTGGTGGCGCTTCTGTTTTTCTGGATCTTCCAGAAAAGAGGAGGGGTCAGCTGGTGATGGCCTTTTACTCCAAAGAGGAGCGCAGCAAAATGGCGGTGGGTCTTTTCTCCCTCCTGGTGGTGGCGGTGATGATGCGCCTCTTCTATTTGCAGGTGATATCCCATGCCGCCTATACCCAGGTGGCGGAGGAGAACTACATTAGGGTGGTGCCTCTGGAAGCCCCTCGGGGTTTGCTTTACGATCGCAACGGGAAGCTTTTGGTCTCCAACCGCCCCTCGTATTCGATCTACTTCATTCCTTATCAGATAAAGAATCCCGAGGAGGCCTTTAAAGATCTCTCCCTGAAGCTGAATCTTTCGCTGGCGACGCCATCACAGCTGCTCCGGGGGCAGTCGAAGTCCAAGTATCAACCCATACGTTTGCTGCGGGACGTCGACTTTAAGACCATCTGTGTTCTGGAGGAGAATTCCTTGGACCTTCCCGGGATCATCTATCAGGTCGAGCGAGCCCGCAGGTATCCGCCAAGGGGGAGAGGATCTCACCTCTTGGGATACGTGGCCGAAATCTCCGAGGCGGAGCTGACGAGATTCTCCCATTTGAGCTATCGCAGCGGGGACTTGACCGGCAAAAAGGGGGTGGAACGACAGTACGATTATCTTCTGCGGGGACAGCCGGGGGTCAGCTATCTAAAGGTGACCGCTCAGGGGAGAATCTTGGGTCCTGCGGGGAGCAGAGAGCCAGTCCCCCCGAAGCCGGGGGCCGACATCAAATTGACCATCGACTGGGGACTGCAATTGGTGGCCGAGAGCCTCATCGCCTCGCACGGAAGCGGGGCCGCGGTCGCCATAGATCCCAAAAGCGGGGAGATACTGGCGTTGGTCTCGCAGCCGAACTTCGATCCCAACCTTTTCACCGGAGTTCTGCTGGACACCGTCTGGCAGAGGCTCGCCAGTGATTCCCTTCATCCCCTTTTGAACCGCTGTCTGCAGGGAACCTATCCTCCGGGCTCGACCTTCAAGGTACTCACCGCGGCCGCGGCGCTGGAATCAGGTCGGGTGACCACCAGGACTCTGTTCCGGACCTGTCGGGGAGGTTTGGCCTTCGGAAATCGCGTTTTCAAATGCTGGCGCCCGCAGGGACACGGACAGCTGACCCTGATGGATGCCATTGCGCAGTCCTGCGACGTATACTTCTACCAGTTGGGGGAGGAGATAGGATTGGATCTATGGAGCGACTATGCCCGGAGGTGTTTTTTCGAACAGTTGACCGGAATCGACCTTCCCAGTGAGCTTTTGGGAATTATCCCCTCCAGAGCCTATTTTGACGAAGAATATGGGGAGGGGAAGTGGACCCGCACCTTGATCGTCAACTTGGCCATCGGGCAGGGGGAGGTTCTGGTCACGCCTTTGCAAATGGCAGTCTTCTTTGCCGCCATCGCGAACGGTGGAGAGGCCTTAGAGCCTCACCTCATCAGGGAGATAAAGTATCCCGACGGCAAGCTGCTTAGAGCTCAGGGAGAGCTCTTAGGACAGCTGCCCTTTTCCCCAAGCACTCTGGGCACCATTAAAGCCGCTTTAGTCAGTGCCGTCAACGGAGCGCGGGGTACCGGTAGAGCTGCTGTCCTTCCCTCAGCCACCGTCGCCGGCAAAACTGGCACCGCCCAGAATCCGCACGGAGAGGACCACGCCTGGTTCTGTTGTTTCGCCCCCGCCCAAGACCCCCAAATTGCAATCGCAATAGTGGTGGAGAACGCCGGGCACGGTGGCTCGGTGGCGGCGCCAATTGCTCGAGAGATGATGGCCACCTATTTCGGGGGACAGTCGCCTTTGCCGGGACCGGAGGAAACCCTGATGAGTGAAGGGGAGGACTTGTGGTGGGGAGAATAGACCCCTATCTTTTTCTGCCGGCGCTTCTGCTTTCCCTTATTGGAATCCTCCTGATCTTCAGCGCCCTTCAGGACTCCAGCGACCACGAGGCCTCCTCATATTTGCGACAGCTGGTGTGGTTGGCAATGGGGCTTCTGGTTTTCGTGGCGGTGTCAGCAATAGCACCCCGAATCTACGAGAGCCTCTCGATCTTGTCTTATCTGGTTGCTCTCCTGCTCTTAGTTTCGCTGTTTTTTTTCGGTGCCTCCCGGCTGGGAGCGACCCGCTGGCTTTCAATTGGATCCTTAAACCTTCAGCCCTCCGAATTCGCCAAGGCGGCTGTGATATTACTCCTGGCCCGCTACCTCGCCAACCGGGAGAGACCGCAATTCCGGGTGAGGTGGGCGCTCTTCTCTTTCTTGGTGGTGCTTCTGCCGGCGCTTTTGATTCTCAAACAGCCGGATCTGGGGAGTTCTTTAGTCGTAGTGGCAGTGGTTCCGGGGATGTTGTTCTGGGGAGGGATGCCCATAGCCCATATAGCTCTGCTGCTCTCGCCGGTCGTGAGCCTCCTGGCGGCCTTTCACTGGCTCAGTTGGGCGATCTTCATGTTGGTGCTCATTGTGACCCTCTTCGTCGTAAGGCCGACTCTGAGATTTGCTGTGTGGGTATTGGCTACCAACCTGGCAGCGGGGATCTTCACGCCTCTGGTGTGGCAGCGGCTGCACGATTATCAGAAGATGCGAATACTCACGTTTCTTAACCCTGCCCGAGATCCTCAGGGGGCAGGTTATCAGATAATTCAGTCCAAGATCGCCATCGGCTCCGGGGGACTGCTTGGTAAGGGATTTCTGGAGGGAACCCAGAGCAAATTAGCCTACCTCCCGGCCCGGCACACCGACTTCATCTTTTCGGTTCTGGGGGAGGAGTTCGGGCTTCTGGGATGCTTGGTGGTGTTGATTCTGTTCTCGGTGATCATTCTCAGAGGAGTTCAGGTGGCGCGCAAGGCCCGAAACCATTTTTTGAGCTTGACCGCCTTCGGGGCGACGACTATTTTGGCCTTCCAGGTGTTGGTGAACGTGGGAGTGACGACGGGGCTTGCTCCGGTGACGGGCTTACCGTTGCCCTTCATGAGCTACGGAGGCAGCTCGATGCTCCTGAGCTGGAGCCTGATCGGCCTTCTGTGTCTGGTCAGCTACACCTGGCAGGAATATTAGGAGAGGTCTGATTTGCACCCCATCCTTTTCGAAATCGGACCCTTCCCGGTAAGGTCTTACGGCTTCGCGCTGGCCTTGTCCTTTTTTCTGGCGATAGTGCTCTCCTTGAGGCGGGCGAAGAGATTCGAGATCCCCCCGCAACTCATAGTGGATCTGGCTTTAGTGGTCTTGGTCACCGCGCTTTTGGGCTCTCGACTGT
Organism: Candidatus Zixiibacteriota bacterium; assembly: GCA_046759085.1. GTDB lineage: Bacteria > Zixibacteria > MSB-5A5 > DG-27 > DG-27 > DG-27. Next base: position 7,081 of record JBHIBM010000009.1, on the reverse strand, counting down.
TCTATGTGGTCTATCATATCGAGGAATTTCAAGGTCACTGGTGGGACATCTTCAATCCCCTTCAGGGGGATGGCAGATTGGGGATGGGTGGGCTTTCGATGATGGGGGGAGTGATTCTGTCAGTCCTCTGCGGGGTTTTGTTTCTCGCTCGCAAGGGGGTTAAACTGTGGTCGACCGCGGATATGGTCTCTCCCACGTTTGTCCTGGGGGTGGGAATAACCCGCCTGGGCTGTTTTCTGAACGGCTGTTGCTTCGGCGTCCCGACCGACTCCCACTTGGGGATGGTCTTTCCTGCCGATAGTTTCGCCGGTTACGTATTTCCCCACCAACATATCTGGCCAGCTCAACTCTTCTCTTCGGCGACGGGCTTTTTCATATTTGCCCTGCTTCTCCTTTTTGAAAGGAGAAAGAAGTTTGAGGGACAGATTTTCTTACTCATGGTCATCTTTTACTCTCTGGGTCGTTTTGTAATCGATTTCTTCAGGTATTACGAGGAGAGCATGGTTTTCGTCCGTATTCAGGGAGTCTCTTTTTCCACCAATCAGGCTCTGATTGTTCCCATCCTGATAGTCTCTCTTGTTCTGTGGCAGTTCCTGAATAGGCGAAGAGGGCTACCCAGCGAAAAACTGTAGGGGAGAACTTCCGTTTTCCGGAAGGAGCTTCGAGCCCAATGACCACTGAGACTGTAACGAACCTGTGGTGGGATGTCCTGGATTTCATCTACCCTCAGCGATGTCCTGTTTGTCAGGTAACTCTGAGCTCCGGTCGTGAACTTATGTGTCAGAATTGTATGTTCAGATTTCGAGAAAAAAAGCGGTTGCTGGAACCTTACTGCCCCTCCTGTAAGAGGCAGTCACCGTCCCTGTCGGATGGTTGTGGATGCGAAGAATCTGACCAGGCCTTGGAGGCGGTCTTCTCCCTGGGAGTCTACGACGAGGAGATGAAAGCTCTGATCGAGAACTTCAAGTATAAGCGGAAAAGGAGGCTAGGGTCTTTCCTGTCGGAGGTGTTGAGTGAGAGGTTACTGAATTCGGCGGAGTTTCCAAGAGCCGATTTCATAGTCACAGTGCCACTTCACAAGAGGAAGTTGAGAGAGAGGGGATTCAATCAGAGCGAAGCTGTTGCAGGTCAACTCTCCGAAAAGCTGGGAATCCCGGTCCTGTCCGACTCCGTAATCAGGAAGAGGAATACCAGAACTCAAACTGGTCTGTCGCGGGAAGAGAGGCGGAAAAACGTCAAAGGTGCTTTCAAGCTCACTGGGAAGGTCGACTTGGAGGGTAGAAGGCTCCTTTTGGTCGATGATGTTCTGACAACTGGAGCGACCATGTCAGAGTGTGCCCGCACCCTCAAGAGCGCCGGAGCAGAGAGAATCTGGGGAGCCACCCTGGCGGTTGCCATCGGAACCGAGCTGTTCAAATTGTAGTTAATGAATTACCATTCGCAGGGACGTTTGCTGAAAGAGCTTTCAAAGTTGGCTAACTTGCGATGTCAAGACTCGAATTTGATGACCCCATCGCTGACACCATGACAAAATGAAATCCGGATACAAGTATCTTGACGAGATTGCCCCGGCTGACCAGGCCTTCGAAGCTTGGGGAAACACTCTGGAGGAGCTTTTCACCTCTTGTGCTAAAGCGACCTTCGAGGTTGTGACGGATTTGTCGATAGTCGAGCCAGAGAAATCGTTTCCGCTCAATATCGAAGCCGAAACCCTAGAAGAACTCTTGTATCTTTTTCTGTCGGAGATCATATATTTGAAGGATACTGAGAGAAGCTTCTTTAATAAATTTGATTTGAGAATCGAAACTGGGAAGGAATTCAGACTTTCTGGGAAGGTCTCCGGGGAGAAGATAGACTCAGAAAAACACGTACTCAAGACCGATGTGAAGGCGGTGACCTATCATCAGTTTCAGGTGAAAAAGAGAAAAGATGGATATTACGCCCGAGTGGTGCTGGATTTGTGAGTGAAGGCTTCAAGCAAGCAGTGAGAGTTGAGCCGGAGAGAGATCCATTTTCCGAAACATAAGGAAAGAGATGGACTTCGATTGAATCCGACTGTTCAGATTCTGCAAGGACAGTCGTTGAATTCTGAAAAGGAGAGGACTCATGAAAAAGATAAAAATCAGCGACCATATATGGGAAATCCCCACAACTGAAAAAGAGGGGATGCGGGTTCCGGCTCGCATTTACGGCTCTCAGAGTCTGATCGAGAGCATGGATGAGGGGGTCTTCGAGCAGGTGACTAATGTCGCCAAGCTTCCGGGAATCAGGAAATATGCTTTCTGCATGCCGGACGGTCACTGGGGATACGGTTTCCCCATCGGCGGAGTGGCCGCTTTCAGTATGGAGGAGGGAGTGATCTCCCCGGGAGGAATCGGCTTCGACATCAATTGCGGGGTGCGTCTGCTCAAAACCGACCTCACCTTAGAAGAGGTCGAACCCAAGAAAAGAGAGCTTCTAGACTTGCTCTTCCACATCATTCCCGCGGGGGTGGGAGCCAAGGGGCTGGTTCGCCTCACTAACGAGAAATTCAGAGAGCTGATGGTGAATGGAGCCGGCTGGTGTGTACAGAACGGCTACGGGGAGCCGGAAGACTTGGGCCGAATCGAGCAGGGGGGAAAGTTGCCGGGCGCCAAACCGGAGAAGGTGAGCAAGAAAGCCTTTCAGCGGGGTATGAATCAGTTGGGAACACTGGGGAGCGGCAACCATTATCTGGAGCTTCAAGTCGTCAAACCGGGAAGTATTTACGACGGTGAGAAGGCAAGAGTTCTGGGGTTCGACAAGGATAACCAGATTACGGTGATGATTCATTGCGGCTCCCGGGGTTTCGGTCACCAGGTGGCTACCGATTACCTCTTCGAGTTCAACCGGGTGATGCCCAAATACGGACTCTTCACCGGGGATAAGGAGTTGGCCTGTGCCCCTTACACCTCTCCTGAAGGTCAGGACTACTATGGCGCCATGGCCTGCGCTGCCAACAGCGCCTTTGCCAATCGCCAGGTCATAACCCATCGGGTTCGGGAGGGCTTCTCACGCATCTTCGGAAAGAGCCCGAAAGATCTGGGGATGGAGATAGTCTACGATGTCGCTCACAACATCGCCAAAATCGAGGAATACGGGTTAGATGGCAAGAAGGAAAAGTTGATCATTCACCGCAAGGGAGCCACCCGCTCGTTCGGCTCTGGACATCCGGACGTTCCCGAGCGATACCGCTCCATCGGCCAGCCGGTGATAGTCGGCGGCTCTATGGAGAGTCCCTCCTATCTCTTAGTGGGAACAACGCGAGCTGAAGAGGAAACCTTTGGCTCTACCTGTCACGGTGCCGGAAGGACGATGTCCCGCTCCAAGGCCAAAAAGATGGTGAGAGGCTGGGATTTAAAGAGAAGCATGGAGGAGCATGGTATCTTGGTGCGAGCGGTCTCCATGCCTGGTCTGGCGGAAGAGGCCGGTATTGCCTACAAGGACATCTCCGAGATAGTGGAGGCTGTCGACTCCGCGGGACTGTCGAAGAAAGTCCTGCAACTTCTCCCCATCGCCAACATTAAAGGATAGGGGACAGGGAACTAGGGACAGGAAACAGGGGGGTAAGGAAATGGGAAAGAGTAGATAGGAAATAGGGGGACAGGAGACAGTAAATAACCAGTGCCGTCCCGCCTCAGGCGGGTTACCACCTGACGGTGAGTGTCAGGAGGGAACTCCTGACACTACTGCAACACCACTGTGGATTAACTATCCTTTACTCTTCACTTCGGTGGGGCGAATGCCGCGACTGTTCGTAATCGTGGGGCGAAGTAACCTCGTTATTGCTGAGTCGCCTGGACCTCCGGAGAAGCGAAGCCCTTCAATTTGATATAGGCGGAAGCAAATGCGATCATGGCGATCGGCGCCGCCACGAAGTATCCCAAACCCAGCACCAGGAGTCCCGCGATTATAATCAAGAAGTTGACGATTCCAAGTAGAAAAATCGTTCCCCGATAACCCTCGGTGATCTTGGAACTCTTCGTAAAGGCCTCCGTGACGCCACTCCCTTCGGCGACCAGATAGTAGACCATGCACCATCTCAGCATGGCGATAATCAGGATCACCAGGCTCACCAAACCCAGGATGATAGTAAGAGCCGAGGGTTCCGAACCGCGGGCGGTGTCTACACCGAGTCCAATGAAAAACGGGATTAGGCATACCAGGTAGACGACAACGAACAGCCAGTACGCCCCCAAGAAGCTCCCAAACTTGCGGAAGCCCTTGAAAATGTCCCCCACCTCCGGGGAACTGTTCCTGGCCAAGTTTAACGATAGGATCATAAGGCCGCCCACAAGGGCGGGAGTGACTAATAGTCCAAAGATGATGTTGACCACGGGGATGACCCCACCGACAAACTCGATGATAACGAACACCACAAAGCCGCCAATGGCCACCCCGGCATTCTGTTTGAGACCGTTCCACCCCTCGCTTACACACTCACCGATACTTAACTGATTTGGCATGGCAGATCCTCCTGTCTGGTGTGATCGTTGCTCTGATTATCCTTATCGGGTTTCATGCTTGCGACATGAATGGGGCTGATAGTCTCCCTACATTCAGCAGCAAGGCGGTATTGAAAATATCCCCAGAGGTCGTCGATTTTCTCCTTTATGATAGACTCCGCCATCGGTTTCAACCTGCCAGAGGGAGAGGATTGTCTCCCATCTGAGCAATTGCCAGTGGCGGATGCCACTGGGCTACCCTCAATTGTGACAGTCCCTCTCCGATCTCTGCGAGGGGAGCTTTTTCTTTGATCTTCAAAGGGAATCGCGGTGGATTCAACTCAATCTGAATTTCTCGCCCAGATAGATCCTTTTGGCTTCGGGGTCGTTGGCGAGAAACTCGGCGGTCCCGGATTTCAAGATCACCCCGTCACAGATGATGTAAGCGCGGTCGCAGATGGAGAGGGTTTCCCTGACGTTGTGGTCGGTGATGAGCATCCCCAAACCTCTCTCCTTCAAGCGGAAGATTATCTTCTGGATCTCCTCCACAGTGATGGGGTCTATCCCGGAGAAGGGTTCATCTAAAAGGAGAAATTTCGGCTCCGTCACCAATGCTCTGGTTATCTCCACCCGGCGACGCTCTCCACCGGAGAGGGTGTAAGCCTTATTTCTGGCAAGGTGAGCTATATCCAGTTCCTCCAAGAGTTGTTTCAGCCTCTCTTGTCGCTCTCTTTTCTTCATCTTCTGCATCTGGAGAATCGCCATGATGTTCTCCTCCACCGTCATCCGGCGAAAGATGGAGGGTTCTTGAGAGAGGTAACCGATTCCCTTCCTGGCTCTCTTGTACATCGGGAGCTTGGTGATATCCTCCTGACCCAATATCACCCTTCCGGAGTTGGGGCGGATGAATCCGGTTATCATATAGAAAGTGGTGGTCTTGCCGGCGCCGTTAGGTCCCAAAAGCCCGATGGTCTCTCCCTGATTGACCTCAATTGATACCTCGTCGACGACTTTACGGCGACGGTAAATCTTGACTAACTTGTCGCACTTGAGGGTGAGGTTGTTTTCCATTTCAAGGATCAATTCTCGAGTGACTGAGAATAGATTTGCTCCAGTTTCCCGAAGATGACCTCCTGGTCATAAACCTCCTCGACCCTTCTTCGGGCCTTCTTTGCTAGCTGGGAGGGTTTATCCGGTTCCTCGGTCATAAACTCAATCGCCTCCGCCAAGGGCTGTGATTGACGAGGTGGAATCAAGAGTCCGCAGTCGGCCAGGATCTCGGGGAGCCCTCCGGCGTCGGTGGCGATGATGGGAATCCCCATCGCCATCGCCTCCAGAGCGGTATTGCCGAAGGTCTCCTGATAGGAGGGGATCACGAAAAGGTCCAGGGCTTTCAAGACTCGCGGAATGTCCTCCCGGAAGCCGCTCAAGATGAAATTCTCACTCAGTCCTGACTCTGAAATCAGATCCTCGATCATCCGCTTGTGCTCCTGCCCCTCGCCTAACGTGATCTCACCCACCAAAAGATACTTCAGACCCGGATACTTCTGCTTCAACTTCTTCGCCGCCCGAACCAACTCCAGTTGACCCTTCCCGGGGTTGATTCGTGCCACCAGACCGATGACGAAGTCCTCTTCGCGGAGGCCGAGTTCCTCCCTGATATCCCTGCGGGAATATCCATTCGGGTTGAATATGGACAAATCCACGCCGTTGGGCAACACCGAAATCCTCTCCGGCCTCAAGGGGAGGTTTTTCGCCATAGCATTTTTGGCGATCTCGGTCGTGGTGAAAAGCGTCTCCAGTCTTCGGTAGATAAGTCTGTGGGCAACGTCCCTCTTTTTCAGCTTGGTGAAATAGACCCTAAGGGTGCCGAACAGCTTCACCTCGGATAGACCCCAGAGGGCCGGAACCAATAGCCACAAATCGGAGAGGTGATGGCAATGAACGATTTGCACTTCCCGGTGCCTGACGAGAGCTCTGATTCTCAGGCTACCAGGGGGGGAGAAATATTTCATCACCCGAAGCGGGAGAGCTTCCTGGCCCCTTTCGTTGAGTTCCAAATGAAGTCGGCTCCCCTGCAGACAGAGGCAGGAGCAGGCGTGGCCTCTTTTCGTCAAGACCTCCGTGAACCTGGCGGCCGACATCTCCAGCCCTCCCCAAGAGGGGGAGAGGCAAACCTGTAAGATTCTGAGAGGAGCCATCGGGCCCAGAGAAATCGCTCCTTTGTCTCTTGAGCTTGTGTATCCGCAGTGCCGACTAGTCTACCTCAGTCGTGTTGACTGAAGAGGTCGATTCCGGTTTTTCCTCTTCCATCTTCTCCAGCTCCTCCCGGGAGGGAGCCTCACGCAGTACCCCCTTGACCTCCCTTTTGATCTTGATGTTCTTCAGCTCCTGGTCAGCTTCCAGACCGTATCCGGTCAGGATGTCTTTCTCTCTGGTGACCTTGACGAAATCGTCGGTGATGATGCGGTCGATGTTGGGGTCCCAGCGGAGGGTCTCGGTCTCCAGCTTGACTCCCTCGTCGCTTATGACCACGACCTCTCCGGAGACCCAGAGTTCCTTCGACTTCTCCCTGATGATTCCAGATCTGGAGGTCAGAACGGAGCTGTGTTCACCTT
>JBHIBM010000008.1:0-18261 GCA_046759085.1 Candidatus Zixiibacteriota bacterium | reverse complement strand
GAGGTTGTTCCGGGGGGTCAATATTCACTTTCCGAGAAAATCTACGCAGAGAGGCTGGAGGGTGCCAGGGCCAGGGATCTGTCCGGCCTTTTGGCACAATCCTCCAACGTCGACATCTTCACATATGGGCCCTACGGTTCGCCGACCAGCTTTGAGGTCTTGAATATCCCCCCCCTTGGGACCGAGATTGTCGTCGGCGGAATCCCCTTTCGCTCTCCGGGGCTTTTCCTGCCGTTTTACGATGGCGTGGATTTGAACAACATTCTGATAGAGAACCTGGACACATTGAAAGTCCTTTACGGGGGCATGGCCTCCACCTCCGCCTGGGGCAGTCCGGTCGTCTTAGTGAAGCTGGATTCAAAAAGATATGAAAGCCTCCCCTCTGATTCCACCGAGGAAGAGGCGAGCCTCTCTCTACCCCGCTCCCGAGTGCGAGTCGAAAGAGGTCCTTACAAATATCATCGCAGTCAAATCGAACTAGGATCCAGAGTCTTCGGAAAGCTCGACTACTTCCTCTCTATGGGAATAAGGAAATCCTCCGGCTATCTAATCACCAACGAACTGGACGGTCTTTACATCTCAGGGAGATTCTCCTATCCGCTTAGAAGGAACTTGGTCCTCGATCTCAACTTCCTCCGCCAGAGAATAAAGAGAGGTTTTCCTCTCTTCGACTACGGGGTGACTCAGAACCCGAGAAAGACCCAGGAGGTTTCCGCGCTCGGCTTCGGGTCTAAATACCTGTGGAGTGGAAACAAGTCCCTCTTTCTGAAAGGGTACTATCTTAATCAACCCCAGACTCTGAAGGATCCTTCCTTGGGGATTCATGACAAGTATGAAGACCGAGGCTGGGGAGCCCGCGCCGGCATCGATTTCGTCTGGGCGGGACACAAGTTCCTAATAGAGGTCGGCTCCCGCAGAGAGGGATTGAAGATCAACCAGCGCCCGGAGGAGAGCTCTCTGGAAAGCTGGTTCGGTTTCACCAATGAAATCCGATTCTCCGATGAGTTGAGACTGCTGGGCGCTGCCAGGGTTCTGAACCACAACAGCTACGACAATTTCTTCCTCCCCACCCTGGGGCTCTCTTTTTCTCCCGGTGATGGCTGCGAGATATACAGCAGCGTTTTCCGTCGGGTCACCTGCCCCAGTCTCTATCACCTGTATTGGCCCCCGGAGAGCTATTCCGGAGGCTTCACCCTTCTCGGAGTGTACGATTACACAGAGTTGGGCAATCCGGATTTGAGACCCCAGGTCTGGTGGGGAGCGGATTGGGGTTTCCAATTCGCAAAAGAGAGATTCGATCTCTTGTGGTATCTGCTTTACGCCAATATCGACGATTTGATCCTGTGGTCCAACCAGGGTTTGACCTTTGAGGTGATTCACCAGCCGGTCAACACCTTTGCCACCCTGTGGGGGACGAACCTCTCCGGCAATCTCAAACCCCGCAAGGACATCCACCTCCATGTGGCATACACCTACAAGTCTTTGAAGACCGACGAGATCCCCTCTCCGGAGGTTACCCCCTTGCATACTATTCTCGGCTGGGCGGAATTGGAAAGGTCTTTCTTCGGGGGAGATTTGACCCTAAAAGGCAGGATGGAGGGTAGGTACAGCTCCGACCGTTACCTTCTCGGATTCCGAGAAATATACCAGCCTTCCGTTTTTGTTCTGAGATATTCTCTCGAGTTCCAATATCTCGATTTCTGCTTCTATTACCAGAGCGAAAATCTGACCAATCAGGAGTATCTCACCTGGGGCTACAATCCCATGCCCCTACGGACTAACTGGTGGGGGATAAGGTGGGATTTCCGGGATTAGGAGAACCTCAGTTTTTGCCCGCGGTCGAATATAACCTTGAATTTATCCAAGGCATGTTTTCTGCCCAGGGTGGGGGGGACGTTGTCGGAATTAGCGATGGCCACGGTTGCAAAGAGTTCTTTGCCGTCCAGCCGTATTTTAAGCCGGTGCAGATACATGAAAGCGCTGGAGACCATTCCGTGAATCTTATAGCGACGGCGTTTAGTGACGTCTCCCACTAATATGATTCCCAGGGTCTTGGGAATAATGGAGATGTCCGCACCGGTGTCGGCCAAGACGTCCTCGACCGTAATCCACTCCTTAAAGACCCGAGAGAAGATCTGTAAGGTCACTCGAGGTCTCCTTATGGAGGCGAAGATATTGGAGGACTCCTTCTGGTATTTGAACTCAATCCTAGACAATTAGAAACCCCGGGGGCGTCTTCCAGGTAACGCTCAATTGCTCGGAGGGGAAATCTTTACGAACTTCCGGCCAGACTTCCTCCAGGTTTTTCCCCTCCCAGATGATTTTTCTCCCAGCTTTGATGACGTAAATGGAATAGACATTCGCGGTCGACTCCCCCTGTAAGGTGGTTCGGATTGCCCTCTCAGATGGCTCTCTGGAATTCATTTTCTCTCTCTGGACCATTTCCGCTTTCCACCAATTAAGATACGGTAAGATTGCAGAACTCTTTAACGGTTCAACACTACTAATTTATTAATTTGCTTAAAGGTATGTCAAGAGTTTAAATTGCCATCGGTGGCTACGGAGGCAGCACCGCAGCTAATAGACCGGCTCAGCGCGGCGTGGGAAGCCTCGGTATTAGACCACTCGAACACTTTCGGTTCGCAGTCAATACTCGAAGGATGCCAGAATAGAAGGTGAAAAGATGGAACGAGAAGAGGCCCTGAATTTGGTCAAATCCAAAGTCAGTCAAAAGAATCTGGTCAAGCATATGCTCGCGACCGAGGCCGTGATGCGGAGATTAGCCCGACACTTCGGGGAGGACCAGGAGGTCTGGGGATTGACGGGCCTGATCCACGACTTAGACTACCAGGAGACCGTGGACAATCCCGATATGCACGCTCTCATCACCGCAGATATACTGAAAGAGAAGGGGCTCTCCGAAGAGATAATCCACGCCGTCAAGGTCCACGCCTGGAAGGCGGAGGCGGAGTCGAAGATGGACTGGGCCCTATACGCCACCGATCCCACCACCGGCTTCATCGTCGCCTGCGCACTGATGCACCCCTCCAAGAAGCTGGCTCATTTGGACCTCAAGTTCCTTCTGAACCGATTCAAAGAGAAAAGGTTCGCCGCCGGTGCTAACAGGGAGCAGATGAATACCTGCGAGAAGATCGATCTCTCCTTGGAGGAGTTCCTCTCTCTCTCCCTGGAGGCGATGCAGAGTATATCCGGGGATCTGGGTCTTTAGATGCTGTCGTTATCCACTGAGAAATGACGACTCCCCGCTCCATAGGGTTGGTTGCCACGATCGTGGGACTGTCGCTTTTCGCTCAAGTGGCCGGCGGACAACTCTCTCCCTCAAAGATCGAGGCGACGCTAGGGAAAAAGGTCGCTCAACGCGCAGATCCATGGGAATACACCTTCAGAGGAGCCATTGAAGATTCTACTGAGAACCGCCAGGGAGATGTGGGCGGCCTCATAGAGAACTTTCAGGCGGAAAGAAAAACTCCCGACCTCTGGGTGGGGAAGGACAAATGCAGGCACTTTCTCCTTTCCGGTTTCTGGTCGGGTTTCAGCTATCTACTCTGTCATCGCCACCTCGAATATTCCGAAGAGAAATCGCTTCTCATCTCTGGCGGCGTCGTTTTCTCCTTAGGGGTGACCAAGGAGATACGGGACGGTTTTCAGCCTGATAATAGATTCAGCTACAAAGACCTTCTTTTCGACGTGGTTGGAATTGGCTGCGGTCTGTTTTTAGCCTCTCGGTGACGAATGGTTTCGAGGAAAGTCAGGATTTTCAGTTGGGGGCTCTACGATTTCGCCAACACCATGTTCTCCATGAATGTGGTTTCGCTCTATTTCGCCCTGTGGGTGGTCAAGGATATGGGGGGGACAGAGCTGATGGTGGGGGCCTCACGTGCAGCCGCGATGCTCTGCGTCGCCATGACCATGCCCCTGGGGGGCGCAATCGCTGACCGTTTCGGCCTGCGGATGCCTCTGGTGGTGCTCTTCACTCTCCTTTGCTGTCTGGGGACTGCCGGGATCGGAATCGCTCCCGATCTAACCCTGGGACTTCTGTTTTTCGCCCTCTCAGTCTATACCTATCAGGCCGCCTTGGTCTTCTACAACGCCCTTTTGCCGGAGGTTGCGGAGGGGAAAAATCTGGGGCGGATCTCGGGATTCGGGGTTTCCCTGGGCTATCTCGGCTCCATCGCCGGGATGTTGATGGTCAAGCCCTTTGTCGGCTCCGGGGAAAGCTTCTGCAGACAGGATGCCTTTCTTCCCACCGCGGCTTTATTCCTCCTGTTTTCTTTGCCGCTTTTCCTTTTCGTTCGCGATTCCCATAAGCTGCCCATCAAGAATCTGTGGGAGAAGACCAAAGATGCCTGGGGGAAGCTAAGAGTAGCACTGACTCACTCCCAAGCATATCCCGGCGTCAGGAGATTCCTTCTCGGACGTTTCTTCATCATCGATGCCATGGAGACGATGATCGGTTTTATGTCCCTATATCTGGTGGAGGTGGGGGGGTTATCCCAGGAGAGGTCTTTGTTCTTTGGTTTGGATGAGGTCGTATTCTTCTTCGTGGTCTCCACCACCTTTGCGGTGGGGGGAGCATATTTCTGGGGGATGGGAGTGAATCGCTTTGGCCCCAAGAAGGTCCTTCTGGGGGTTGTTCTCTTGTGGCTGGCAACCATCCTTCTGGCGATAGTATCGCCCAAAGGAGGGTTCTGGATTGTGGGACCCTTGGCGGGGCTCTGCATCGGCGGAATCTGGACCTCCGACAGACCGCTGCTCATCGAGCTGGTCAAAGACGAAAAGGTCATGGCGGAGTTCTTCGGGCTGTATGCCCTTTCGGGACGGCTGGCGGCGGTGGTTGGTCCCCTCATGTGGGGGCTAGTGATCGAGCTGGGCAAACCCCTGGGTGCTCTGAAATACCGCCTGGCGGCAGCCTCGGTCCTCTCCATGATGCTTCTGGGCTATCTGATCCTGAGAAAGGTGCCGGATGTCAACCAGAGACTGGCATGAATATGTGGGGGCAATCCATATTCATTCCAGCTATTCCGATGGGACCAAAAGCATCGATGAGATCCTCCCCATAGCCTCTCGGGCGGGACTGGACTACATCCTGGTCTCAGACCATATGACCCTGAAGGGATTGGAGGCGGGGAAGGAGGGTTTTCACGGTGACCTTCTGGTATTGATCGGATACGAGATACATGATTCCAACCATCACAATCATTATCTGGCCTTCGGGCTGAAAGAAGTTCTCTGCCCGGAGCTTTCCCCTCGGGAATATGTCAAAGAGGTGGAAAAAAGAGGCGGTGTGGGAATAATTGCTCACCCCGACGAGGTTCGCCAGCTCCTGAAAAAATTCCCCTGCTATCCCTGGACCGCCTGGGATGCTTCTGGATTCAACGGAATTGAGATCTGGAACCATATGTCGGAGTGGATGGAGGGATTGACCCGCATCAATATCCTCAAAATGGCGATCCAGCCCCGACGGATGTTGCGCTCTCCGACGGCTCGGATCTTGAAGATTTGGGACCAATTGAGCGAAGAGAGACCCATCGTAGGCTTGGGCGGTATTGATGTTCACGGCTATCCCTTCAAATTGGGTCCCATCGGACTTACCATATTCCCATACAAGGTACAGTTTCGCGCCATTCGGACCCATCTGTTGTTGAGAGATCCTCTCTCCAGGAACTTGGCGGAGGCCCGGAAACAGATTTATTCTGCCATTAAGAACTGCAATGCCTTTATCTCCAACTACCGCTGGGGAGATGCAAGAGGTTTCCTTTTCGGGTTCGAGGTGAACGACAAGACTAGCCTGCCGGGAGAGGTGGTCTCCCTAAGCCAGAGGGGTAAGATCGTCTGCCAAAGCCCCAGACGAGCTAACTTGCGTTTAGTCTGTCGAGGCAAGCCGGTCCTTGAGACCTTCGGGAATTCCTTTGAATACTCTCCGAAAGAGGCCGGCAACTACAGATTGGAGGCCTACATCCAGGGACGGGGCTGGGTCTTCACAAATCATCTCAGATTGTCATGACCGTGCTGGTCTAAAGAGTTTTAGAGAACCCCGACTGGAAACTGTCATTGCCGATAAGCAAAAGGGGCAAAAAAGTAAGGGTGAACCTCACTCGGGCAGAGGGGGGCTAGAACTACCCGGAGTAAAAAGGATCACCCTTAACAAACTCTTCTTCTTTCTGCTCTATAAATAATGTATTAGGGCAAATGCACAATAGGGGATTTCCCCTATTTTTCGATTTTTCCTCCCTTATTTTTCTCCCCTTTAGTTTTCTCGAAATTCCCTCTAGAATCTTCGCTGACTAATCCCATATCGATTGCGTAACGCACTAATTGAGCACGCTGCCGTACACCCAGTTTCTCAGCAATATTGGCGCGGTGATTCTCCACGGTTTTGTAGCTGATATTCAGGGTGTCTGCGATTTGCTGGTAATTCTTCCCTTCTCCTATGAGCTGCAGGATTTCTCTCTCCCTGGGAGTGAGGAGCTCGTAAGGGGAGCTTTCCGTTGCCATCTCCGTTGGATTAGTGAGCCTGTCAACCAGACCCTTGGAGACTGATGGAGACAGATATGACTTCCCCTCCGAAATGGCTTTGACCGCACCCACCAGTTCGGAGACGGCGCTGTCCTTCACCAAGTAACCCAGAGCTCCAGCCTTGAGCGACTTGTAGACATACTCCTCATTGGTGTGGACGGTGAGGACCAGAATCTTGGCATCGGGATAGCTTCTTTTTATCTGAAAGATGGCCTCGAAGCCGTTTAAGTTCGGCATGCTGATGTCCATCAGGATGACGTCGGGCGTAACCTCCTGCAATGCTGCCAGAGCCTTTCGGCCGTCGGTGGCCTCCCCCACCACCTCGAAGCCGCGCTCCTTTTCGAGAATCATCTTTATCCCTTCTCGGACCAGCTCATGGTCATCGACTAATAGAACTTTGACTTTGCTCATCGGGTTCCCCCTCTGGAACTGGTATGGTTACTAATAGGGTTGTGCCTTTTCCCTTATCGGATTGTATTTCGAGCTTCCCTCCCAAAAGAGAGGCCCGCTCTCTTATGTTGAAAACTCCAAATCCTCTTCTGGTGTCGGTGGACTTCAGAACCTTCTCAGCATCAATGCCGATTCCGTCATCTTTGACTTCCAGAGAACAGACGCTGTTCTTAACCTGCAGACTTATCCAGGCCTCAGTCGCCTTTGAATGCTTGGCGATGTTGTTGAGTCCCTCCTGGACGATTCTGTAAACCGTGATTTTCAAATCTGGAGTCAATCTCTTGGTATTACCCTGAGACCTGAAGTGCACCGGAATGGAGAGTTGCTGGGAGAAATCCTTGATGAACCAGCGAAGAGTGGGAATCAATCCCAAATCGTCCAGCATCGTCGGGCGAAGCTTCTGCCCCATTGAACGAATCTCCTCCATGGTGTCAGCCACCAGCTTGGAGGTCTGGCGAATCCTGTTTCTCAGCTCTTTCCGCCCCGGGGGGAGGGAGTTCTCGGCGAAATCGAGGTTCATTCTCATGGCGGTTAGAGACTGCCCGACGCTGTCGTGAAGCTCGCCGGCGACCGCTTTTCTCTCCTTCTCCTGAAGCTGGATTATCTCCGACGACAACCTTTCCAGATTCTCCCTCTTCTCCTCCACCTCTTGAGCCAATTCAAACTTCTTGATTGCAGTCGCCGCCTGGTTGGCGATGGCAGCAAGAAAGTCTATCTCCTCCTGAGAATATTTTCGATCCGGCTTGATGTGCCAGACGGTCAAGGCTCCCAGGTTTCCCTTTTCAAACCGCAGAGGCACCCCCATGGCAGATTTCATTCGAGTCCTCAGAATGTGTTTATACTCGAAGTTGCTGGCGTCTCTAAAATCTGGGAGATTGAACGTTCCGATTTTTCCCTCCAGACACATCATCGACAGGTGAGGGTAATCTGCGAGTTTGATCTTTTCCCCTGATTGTGGGAAGTGTCTCTTTCCTTTTGGGTAAAGACCTCTCACCGTTCCCAAGGTTCCGGTCTTGTCAACGAGGACTACAGAGCAACGATCCGCTTTGAAATTCTCGGCAACCAGTCTGGTAACTCGAGTCAGGAAGCTGTCGAGGTCAGCGGATTCCACCGCCGCCTGGCTCACGCTCAAAAAGGTTGAAAGCCTCTTGTTCCATCCAGCTAATTTCTCAGCCTGCTGGCTGGCATTCTCGTAAAGCCGCGCATTCTCGATTGCTATCCCTACCTGGTTTCCGATGGCAGCTGCCATCCTTTCCAAGAAGGGATCTAATCTCACCTCCTCTCGGCTTACCAGGTTTAACACCCCGATCGTTTCCCCTCTCGCAGTTACCGGAATGCAGGTGAGGGCCTTCAACTTCTGAGTGTAGAAAAGCTTGCGGACTTTTTTTCTCTTCTCGGGGCTCAACTTATAATAAGATATGACTTTGCCTGACTTGAAAGCCTCTCCGCTCAAGCCTCTCCTTGCGTCAATGCTGGTCGCCTTGACCTTGCGGACATCTGCCTTTCCGGCCATATAGGTGGCGTGCAGATCCAGAGCTTCTTCGCTTGGGCTATAAAGGAGGATGCCCGCTGCCTGAAAGCCTAAAGCCTTACAGGCTTGACGCATAACAGTCTTTAAGACTTTTTCCAAGTCGAGGGAGCCGTGCGCTATCCTGCTGAGGTCATTCAGGAGCTTGAGCTCCAAGTTAGACTTGAGGAGCTCCTCTTCCTTTTCGACAAGCTTCTGAGTCTCCTTCTGTAGAGCCTTTTGTTCCCCCTTCAGAGCCTCGTGAATGGAGGCGTTTTCAATGGCCATCCCCACCTGATTTCCGATGGCAGATGCCATCCTCTCCATGAAGAGGTCTAATCTTTTGTCCTCCTCGCTCGCCAGGACCAGCAGGCCGATTTTTCTTCCCTTGGCCGCTATAGGAATGTAAGTAAACGCCTTTATCCCCAGATCATAGACGTTCCTATGGATGGCCTTTCTGTCCTTAGGAGTTAGCTTATCGTAGGAGATGACCTTACCTGACTTGAAAGACCGCCCCGCTATGCTTCTGTCAATGTGTAAGGGGTCTGCTCTCAGCCTCTCGGAAGCTGTCTTATGGATCTTCTCGATAAGTTCCTCTTTGACGTTATAAGTGGAGCTGAGCTCGAACGTCTTTCCCCTGTGATTATATAGGAAAATGGCTGCCCCTTGGAAATCCAAAGCCTCACAGCTCTCCCGCATAATGCTCTTTAGAACCTCGTCCAAATCCAAAGAGCTATTTACAATCCTGGAGATCTCGTTGAGCAGCCTGCTTTCTGTTATATCTTCCACGCTGCCTTCATAGTACAGGGTGTTGCCGTCACCATCCCGGATCGCCCTGGCGTTTTCTCGCACATATAAGGTCGAACCATCGGCTCTAATCCATGCAGACTCCAATCCAACGACCTCTCCTTTGGTTTCAATGAGATTCACGAACATCGATCGAGGATACTCCGGTCCAAATCCCGACTGTTCCAAATTGCGCTTGGAGAGCTCATCAAAAGATGAATATCCCAACATCTTCAGTAATGCCGGGTTGGCCATAAGAATCCGTCCGTCGGGTGTGGTCCGATACAACCCCATCGGTGAATCCTCGAACACTCTGCGGTATCTCTCCGCGCTTTCCTGGAGGGCTTCTTGCTCCCGCTTCAGAGTCTGGTGGGTGGAGGCGTTCTTAATGGCGATGGCAGCCTGATTGCTGAAGCCGGCAAGGAGCTCTCCATCCAGGTTGGTGAAATCGGGTTGCTGAGGGCTTCTCGCCACTGATAGAAGCCCTATGGGCTCGCCGTCTAAAGGGAGAGGAACTGACAAGAGCTTTGAGATGTTCAGCTTCAGAGTCTTGCGGTGGATTCCACGGCTGAAGTCCTTGCGGCGCAGAATATCGTTGGAGTAGATCGGTACTTGCCTCGTCCAGGCCCGGCCGCTTACACCCTGGCCGATCTTTATCTTTATTTTGCTCAGATCTTCGCCCCGAATTCTGGCAGGAGTCTTAGGAACCAAATATCCATTGCCGTCGGGGACGTAGAGAATGCAGCCGACGCCTCTGAAGATGCTCTGAATCTCTTCAACCAGGAGTTTTTCGATTTTCTCCAGGTCGACGTTGGAGAGAATCGCCCGGGAAAGTTGGTTTAAGGCCTCTAATTGTTGTTGATAGCTGCTGGCCACTCCTTCGCCCTTTTTCATATTAAATCCAATGAAATAACTCTTTCTTCAATTTAATAAACTCTTGGACTTTGTCAATAGTTTCCTTTGTAGCTCGCTTTCAGGTTGCCGGATGGAAAAGCGCTTTCAGGAGCGTGCAAATGAGCGCTTCTCAGGTCTGATCGCTGATGTTCCCCAAAGACTCAACCCTCCTCAGCAACCTCGGCTCCACCATAATATTTTCCTCCTGGTCAACTAAGACTAAACCGGGCTTAGCCTTTCTCGGCCTGCGCAAATGTTTCACTAAGGTGTAGGAGACCGATACCTTACTTGAGGTCCTCTGTTTGCTGAAATAAGCCGCCAAGGAGGCGGCCTCCTCAACAGAGGCCTTCGAGGGCTGACTCTTTTTGCGGGGTCGTTTCAAAACGACGTGGGAGCCATGAGCCCCGCGGGCGTGAAACCAGATGTCCTCCCTGGAGGCCATCTTAAAGGTCAGATAATCGTTTTCCTTAGCACTCTTCCCCACCAGCACCCTCCAGCCATCCGAGGTCACAAACTCGCGGGGGCGAAATCCAGCCCCCACCTTTGCCCTGACTCTAGTCCTCTTGGCCTCCCGGGGAGTATCGGTAATGCCGAGGGGGGCCAATTGCCTTTTCAAATTCAGAAGAAGATATTCGGCGGGCTCGGATTCTAAGCTCTCTTGGGCTCTCTCCAGGATCGCAAGCTCGGAGTTGACCTTCTGCAGTTGCGCCTGCAGTTTCTTTTCACCGGCGACAGCCTTGCGGAATTTCTTATAGTACCATCTGGCATTCTCCAGAATGTTCATTTTCGGGTCAAGGCTGACGGTGACAGCCTCCGGGGGCGCCTTGAAGATATTGTCGACGGTAATCTCCTTTCGGCCTCTCTTCTTTTTATCCTGCTGGAGCATCAAAAGGTCGCCACAGCTCTTATGGAGCTCTCTTTGTTGCGATTCCGAAAGTCTTTGCTGAAGCAGTTCTTTCCGCCTTCTCGTTTTAGCAGCTAGGCCACTGACCTTACGGGTCAACATCGACCACCGTCTCTGGAGCTCTCTTGCCTTGATGAAGCTTCGATAGAAAAAGCTTGTGGCTTCAAGCAAAGAGGGGAAGCGTCTGGTCAACTTCTCAGGGGCATCAATCGGGATGTAGAACAGAAGCTCATTCGGGTTCCCTTCCGGGTTCACGATTACGGCGGCGTTCTCTTTCTCTGAAGGTGAGGGGGAATAGAGTCGCTCGACGGCTCGGCATAGGGCGATCAAATCTTCCCTTGAGAGTTCTCCGACCTTCGCTCCTAAACCAATCCCTGTCCGAGCGGCTATCTCCTTAATGATTGAGTCGTTGAGTCCCCAGATGTTGGAGGCAAGCAGGCCCTTGAAGCTCTTGCCCGGCTCTCTCCCGATCAGAGATGAGAGCTTCTCGAAGTCAAGTTCCGGGGGGGAGAGCTTATTCCGCTTGGGGAGGAGCGTGTACAGCTTGCCGGGGGCAACCTCTCGACTCCCTTTCTTGCCGACCCTGACGACCCGCAAGCACTGGGAGATTCTGCCGCTCTTGGCCTCGACAAGGATGAGGTTGGCTTGAGGACCCGTCAGCTCCAGGACGAGCTGATACTCTTTTTTTGCGCCGATTTCGCTTTTCTTCTCGACGGAGAATCGTAGAGCCCGATCGAAGTCGAGCTGAGAGAACTCTGTTATCTGTCCTCCCTGAATAGAGGTGAGCAGGTGTGAGCCCCCCTCCCAGTTTGGTTCGGTTTTCTCTAAAAGCTCCACCCGGCAAAACTCCGGATGGGCAGAGAGCAGAAGGTATTTCCGTCTCTTCCGCTGTTGTATCTCCAGAATGGCAGTCTTCTCCGTAGCGATGGTGAATACCTCCTTTATCCTCCAACCCAGGATGGCTCCCTGCAACTCGGAAGCCAAGAGATGTACGTGAGAGGCGGTTAGGATCATAGTGAATTCTCAGTGAGTGATAGCCAGACTCTCGTAAATATAACTAAACCGTCCAGCCGAAGCCATATCTTAATTATATGAACATGCTCACCGGCCAACCTCTGTTTATGCCCTCCCGAAGTCACTGGGAGATCAGCAACTAAACCCCGATCAGGGACTCACAATTGTCATTTTTTTTTTGCTATTTCACTTGCAATTTTGAGCCTGTTGTGTTAAATTATCTTATTAATCTATAGTGACTTAAGCCGGTTTCCCGGAGGCCGAAAATAATTAAAGGAAACTCTTTTGAACCCTTAGGGAAAATCCTCTCCCGCACTCTCAAGGGCGCGGGATATCAGGCCAGATTGCTGGAACTTACGGCGGTTCAGAAGTGGAATGAGGTCTGCGGAGAGGGAATCTCTAAGGTGTCGGAGGCATACAAGATCGAGGATTCCAAGCTCTTTGTGAGGGTGGAGTCCGCGCCCTGGAGAAACGAACTTCTATACCTCAAGCCTCGGCTGATTAGCGAATTGAACCGGTCCATCGGTAAAGAGGTAGTCAAGGACATAGTCTTTACACAGGCCTAGCAGCTGAAGGAAGAGCTTTGAGATGACAAGAACTGGAATTCCTGAAGGAGCCCTTACGAGGGAAGAGGAAATTACGAAGGCAGTCGAGCCCGGCGCCTACGATGCCTCCACCATTCAGGTTCTGAAAGGGTTGGAGGCCGTCAGGCGAAGACCGGCGATGTATATCGGGGATGTCTCCGCCAGAGGCTTACACCATCTGGTCTACGAGGTGGTCGACAACTCCATCGACGAGGCCATGGCCGGCTTTTGCGATTATATAAAAGTATCCTTCTACAAAGACGGCACTGTCACCGTTTACGATAACGGTCGTGGCATTCCGGTGGACAAGCATCCCACTCAAAACAAACCCGCCCTGGAAGTTGCAATGACGATGCTTCACGCCGGGGGGAAATTCGACCACCAGACCTATAAAGTCTCAGGCGGCCTGCACGGCGTCGGGGTCTCGGTCGTGAACGCTCTTTCCGAATGGTGCCAGGTGGAGGTCAGTCGTGATGGCACCGTTTACTTCCAGAGATATGAGCGCGGGGAGGCGACCACCCCGGTAAAGAAAATCGGCAAAAAGAAACAGTCCGGCACCAAGACCACCTTCATGCCCGACCCCCTGATCTTCAAGAAGAGGGATTTCTCTTACGACATCGTCGCCAGTCGGTTGAAGGAACTGGCCTTCTTGAACGCCGGGCTGAAGATAGATTTGGTCGACGACAGGGACGGAAAGTCCGAATCCTTTCTCTACAGGGGAGGGCTTTCCGCTTTCGTGAAGTACTTAAACGAGAACAAGGATCCGCTCTATCCCAGGCCGATCTCTTTTTCCACCACCAAAGATATAACTGATGTTGACATTGCTATTCAATATTGTGACGGGTACGCCGAGAATATTTTCACCTACGTAAACAACATCAACACCCTGGAGGGGGGGACCCACCTGGTGGGATTCAAATCCGCCTTAACCCGAACCATCAACGAATACGCTAAGAAGAATAACCTCCTCAAGAACGGTGACCCCCCATTACAGGGAGAGGACTGTCGGGAGGGGATTACCGGAGTGATCTCGGTGAAGATCCCCGAGCCTCAGTTCGAAGGCCAGACCAAGACCAAACTGGGCAACTCCGAGATCAAGGGGATCGTGGAGTCGATCGTCGGAGAGGGTCTGGGAACCTTCTTCGAGGAGAACCCTTCGGTTGCAAGAAAGATCGTGGAGAAAAGCCGGGGCGCCGCCCGCTCCCGGGAGGCCGCCAAGAAGGCCAGAGAGTTGGTCCGCCGCAAGTCGGCACTTGAATCTTCCGGCCTGCCGGGGAAATTGGCGGACTGCTCCATTGAAGACCCAAAGAGGTGTGAGCTTTACATCGTCGAGGGCGATTCTGCCGGTGGCTCTGCGAAGCAAGGGCGAGACCGTCGCTTCCAGGCGATTCTGCCCCTCCGGGGGAAGATCTTAAACGTCGAGAAGACCCGTCTGGACCGGATTCTCTCCAACGACGAGATTCGCACCATCATTACCGCCCTGGGGACCGGAATCGGCACCGACGAATTCGACCTCGCTAAAACCCGCTATCGAAAGGTCATCATCATGACCGACGCCGATGTCGACGGCTCCCACATCCGCACCCTGATTCTGACCTTCTTCTATCGCTACATGAGGGAGCTGATTGAAGCCAGGTACATTTACATCGCTCAGCCTCCCTTATATCGATTGAAGAAGGGAAAGGAAGAGCTTTATGCCTATTCCGATGAGGAGCGAGACCGGCTGCTGGAGCGATTGGGAAGGGAGGGCGTGACCGTTCAGAGATACAAAGGTTTGGGAGAGATGAACCCGGAGCAACTCTGGAGGACCACCATGGATCCGGAGACCCGAACCCTCCTGCAGGTAACCCTGGAGAGCGCCGCCGAGGCCGACCATATCTTCACTACCCTGATGGGAGACCGGGTCGAGCCCAGGAGAAAATTCATAGAAGAGCACGCCAAATACGTGAGGAATCTGGACGTATAGCACGAGGCTTCAGCTTTCCAGCTAAACAACCAAGAGGCACAATTATGCTTAAGCTCAAAGAGAAATTTATCGTTGACGAGAAGGGTGAGAAAAGAGAGGTAATCCTCTCCATTTCCGATTACAAAATGCTTTTGCAGCGCCTCGAGGACATAGAGGATGCATTAGAGCTCAAAAAGGCTGTTGAGGAAGATCGGGAATTTGAGGATTTCGACACCTTCACCAAGAAGCTGAAAGCCGAGGGCAAGCTTTGAATTACCGGATCACTCTCAGTAAAAAGGTGCGTAAGCAAGTCTCAAAATACCCAGCCGTCGACGTTCACAAAATTCACGATGCAATACTTACTCTCTCCCAAGAGCCTCGTCCCAGAGGAGTCCGAAAGCTCTCGGACCGTGAATATTATCGAATCAGGGTGGGAAAATACAGAATTCTGTATACTATCAATGATGACGATAAAGTGGTGACTATTTATAGGGTTGGCCCGAGAAAAGACGTATACAAGTCATAATCCCCGATGTGAAGACTACTCCTAACAGGGAAATAGCCGTCTTAACAGCGAGAAGTGCAAGAGCAACTTTGAGTTGTTGTGGCGTTTTGGTGGATGGAGGAAAGCTTCAGCTTTCCATTTTACTGGCTTTCGAAACTCGTGTGAGTTTCTGCAAAATTTGAGAGTTAACGTAGTTCTTGACATAATCGCGGAAATGCGCTTTCGTGATACTGCCTCATTTGGAAAAAGACAAGAGTACGCGGTAATAGCGGAATTGTTGAAGAGAGGCTTTGATGTTTACATGACCCTCGTTGATGACCAAGGAATTGACTGCGTTATCAGGCTTAAAGGAGGAAAGAGATACCTGGATATTCAGATCAAAGCTCGTTCTAAAGACGCCAGACATTGGAACTTGTTCGCGGGAATACCCCTCAAGCCACGCTCTAACTATTTCTTCATTTTCTACACAGAAAGGAACCAGACTTTTTGGATAATGTCCTCCAAAGACGTCTACAGGTTGGGCAGCAAGAATGTGTCCGGCAAAAACATCGGCAAGACATCTCTGTCTTTACCAAAAAGCGAAAAAAGCAAGAAAGCAGAAGCCTTTAACAAGTATAAGAATAACTTCGAGTTATTGAGGCATTTTGACAAGTAACGAAACCTTCGGCTTTCCACCTCGCCAGTTGGAGAGGATAGCGGGAATATTTTCTGGAATTCCGGCTCAGGTAGTTCTTGACATGATCGCAATGTCTTCATATTTTTATCTCTGAGTGTGGGGTAGGTCGGAGAAACAGAAAAAAGTCGGGGAGACCTGAAGTTTATTCGAATTCAGACGTTAAAATATTAGGTGGCTCGTATCTGGAGGCAGTCTCTGAATCAGTGACTCTGGATTCGGTCGCCCAGTCAATTATGAAATGAGGATCAAGCCAAATCCCGGCTCTAGGGCGGAATAATAGTCTCTGAAAAGGAGGATCAGTGAAGCTAACGAAAGTTAAAGAGGTTGTCGATACAATTGACAACGAACAGGCCAATAAGTACCTGAACCTGGGATGGACGATAATCAACACCTTTGTGACCATTGACGGCGAATCCGACGAAGCAAACCAGACCCTCCACTACGTCCTCGCCTGGGCCCAAGACGAGGAGGAGCCCAAGTATCCTACCTCCAAATATGAGATGGAGAGTGAGTAAGCCCCGGGAGGAGAGCTCGTAATTCGGTCGGCGTCAGCCGGGCAGAGATGCAGCTCCGACTGGCCATCGGAGTTCAGATCCCACCCCTCCAGAGCAGCCCTCTATCGGAAAAGCTGCTCTTTGTCTTCAGAACCCAGAATCCATTCCCCCAAGACCCTCACGCTCCGCCCATCCCACTACTTCAGCAACACCATCCTCTTGATATCAGCATAACTGCCACCGCAGGTGAGGCGGTAGAAGTAAATACCGCTTGAGACCGGGCGGTCGGAATTATCCATCCCCTCCCAGATCATACGGTGATTTCCGGGAGGCGTCTCCGCCTCCAGCAGAGTTTTTACCTCTTGGCCCTTCAAGTTGTAGATCTTGAGAGTGGTGTAACCTGTCTCCTTCAAGGCGAAACCGATCTCGGTTGTGGCGTTGAAGGGATTGGGGTAATTCCGGGCCAGCTTGAATTCGAAGGGAGCCGATGCCAGCCCCTGCTCGGAGAAGAGCTCACCAGGCCCACCCCAGCTTGTGAGAACACCTCCAACCTCTCCGCTCTTAGTGAAACTGAAATAGGAGGAGTCGATCTTCTCCTGCAACTCGTAGTCGCCGACGTAGGCGATGTAGGTGTATTCACCAGAAGGGGCCGCTCCCGGGACTCCCTGACTTATGCCCTCTCGCGTTCCCGATTGATAAGGTCGAAGGTGGAGATCGTCATTCAACTTCAAAGGACCGTAATAACCGATTCCGGGAACTTCGGCCATAGTCCAGACGTCCACCACCTGATGCTGGCCGGTATTGTTAGTCAGAGTAACGTTGAAGGTGAAGTCACCTCCCTGCGGTGGAATCACTATCGGGGGGTTATTGGGAACCATCACAATCTCCAGCTCGCTTGCGGAGGGATTGATTGGCAGAGCAAAACGCTGATCGTCGGTGCGGCCGTTCTGATCAGTAACCTGAATGGTGAAGTATGCAATCTCCTCCTGAGTAGGGCTACCGTAAATCTCTCCGGTGGAGGGGTTCAAGTTCAATCCCGAAGGAAGCAACCCCTGGGAGACCTCCCAACCGTAAGGGAGATTTCCCCCTCTGGCTCCCACTGTCTGGCTGTAATACTCTCCAACGGTTCCCTCCGGCAGAGAAGTGGTGACGATGTTGAGGGAATAGCTCGTCGTGCTGGTGTACTTGAGAATCCAATTGTAGGGGTCAAGCTCTATACCGGTGGGTTGATGGTGCAAGACCACTCGCCAGTCTGCGACCAAGGTGTCGTTCCAAACGCTGACCAGGGTGTCTCCAGAGTAACCGTTAATCCTGAAATCTATCGGCATGGTGAAAAACGGGGTGGGCTGACTCTGGATCTGGTTTACGTGTGTGAAAACTTCGTATTCACCGCCTCCGAGGTCCTCGTACATGTATGAGTATTGGTAACGCGGGCGATTCACCCCGTAGAGCCAGGGGTCGAAGAACCAGAAGAGGTCCCCGGTGAGGTAATGGTCCTCCATCGCTGCAATGAATTCTGTTGTGATGGCGCTTTCATACATATACCGGGTGCCGTAGTCGATCATCCCTTCGAAGAAGGCCTCATCACCCATAACGCGCCGGAGCATGTGCAAGACCCAGGCCCCCTTGTGATAGACGGTGTTGCCGCCGAAGAGGGGGTCGGGGTTGTAAATAGGGCCAGAGGGGTCTCCCACGGTCAGATCGTAGATCATGTAATTACGGTAGGCGCTAAAGCCTCCGAGGTGCTCTTCCCACAGGGCTTCACAATAGGAGGCGAAGCCCTCGTTGAGCCAGATGTCGGGCCAGGTGGCGCAGGAGACCATATCCCCCCACCACTGATGAGCTAACTCGTGTACCAAAATCCAGTCGTACCAGTGGTTTCCCCAGATCAGTCCGGAGCCGTAACTGGTGCAGGTCTGGTGCTCCATCGCCCCTCCCCACTCGAAGATAGCATGACCGTATTTC